>NZ_RQYL01000025.1 GCF_003860125.1 Fretibacterium sp. OH1220_COT-178
CTCAATGCAACTTGAGCAGGAAGCAAGGCCGGGGGGGATGACATTTTCTCTGTCCCATTTCACCCTTTCAACCATGACATTTTCTCTGTCCCTTGACAGCCCCGCCTCCGCTCAGTCGTCGCGGCGCGGGGCGAACATCCCCTGAAACGCGTTGTGGGTCTCCCGCGGCAGGACACGGTAGCCCTTCCTCTCCCTGGTCATCCAGACGCAGTAGTCCTTGCAGAAGGATGCCGCCATGTCCAGCACCGACTTGGAGCGGTGCTCCCGGATCTGCCCGTAGGGATTTTTCAGCACACGGTCCTCGTCGCTGTCCCACCGGAAGGTCCCCAGGGCGTAGCTCAGGGACTGCTCCGCGGAGCCCGAGGGAAAGGCCGGGAGGAGCAGCGAGTGGTCCTGCCAGTCGTAGGTGCCCAGCCCCTGGCCGGGGATGAAAACGACGCGCGGAACGCCGTACATGCGCACGCGGGGGACGGAGAGCATGTCCAGGTCGTAGTCGCAGAGCGTTTCCAGCAGTGCGGCGGCCTCCGCGTGGGGGACGGGAGCGGCGTCGGAGGGGCAGAGCAGCGACGCCGTGCAGCGCGCCGTCTTGGCGGGCACGGCGACGTACTCCCGTTTCTTCGTCAGCATGTTCTTGAGCTCACGGCGCTTCATCAGATCGGAGAACTCGGCGCATCCGTCGGCGATGCGCTGCGCGCGGCGGGCCGCCTTCCCGGCGTCGGCCCGGACATGCAGGATCTTCCGCGCCAGCCTCTTGGTGGACTCGTGCAGCTCCATGAAGCGCTCGGCCTCCGGCAGCCCAAGGGGCTGGGCCTCGTCCTTCCGGGCGCTGGAGATCCGGAGCCCCATCACGCGCTCCGCCTCGACGTACCGGAAGCGCTCCTGCGCCATCGTCTCCCGAAGGGCGTTTTCGGCCTCGCGATACTCCTTGACCCTCATGCCCACCCGAATGGCGGAGAACAGGTTCCGATCCAGGTCGGACGCCAGCTTTTCCGGTTCCGTTGCGCCTCCCCGCCTTCCCCCGAGGATGCGCAGCAGCTCCGCGTCGCGCCGGGCCTGCAATTCCTCGAGCTGTGCCTCCATGGCCCCGACGCGCTCCTCCGCGGAGGGGCCGCCAACCGGGTCGGGGCAGGGATTGCCCGTGATCCCCGCCCAGCACTCCGCGATGTAGTCGGAGAAGGCGAGGCACGAAAACACGCCGGCACCGGACCGGGAGCCCAGAGCCCGCATCGCGTCGAAGTCCTTGTGGACGGGAGTCACCCTCGTCCCCAGAAAGCCGAAGTCGATGAAGAGCCGCTCGTTCCCGTCGAAGGTCAGCCGCTCGGGGAGCGCCGCCGTCTGGGCGTCCAGAAGGGCGAAGAGAAGGTCCCAATAGCCGTCCGAAAGCCTTGCATGCAGCTTCCGGGCCTCGGACCGGTCCTCCGCCCTGCCGGACTCCGCGAGGCGGGCGTGGCGCTCCGCCAGCTCCTCCATCCCGGCCGTCATGCGTTCAATCTCGGGTACATCCCTCCACCGGGGAAAAACGATTCGTTCGTCCATGAACATCCTCCCAAAGAAAATCCGGGGGCCGGCCCCGGCAACGGAGGTCGCGCCATCGGCCGATGGCGCGACCTCGTCCCCGCACCGCAGCCTCCACGGGCAAAACGCCGCAGGCCCCGGACGGCCCCTATTCCCGACCGAGGGAGAGCAGCCTCTCCCTCAGCAATTCCATGCCGCGGCAGGCGCCCTCCCGGATCACGGTGAAGCCCGTTCCGCCCGGCAGCGACACCTCGTTGGGGTCGATCAGGAACGCGGGCGTTGCGGGCCGCAGATCGTGGACCAGTCCGGCGGCGGGGTAGACGTTAAGGGACGTGCCCACCACGGCGAAGATGTCCGCGCCGCCCACCCACCGCGCCGCCTCCGCAATCTTCGGAACGGCCTCTCCGAACCAGACGATATGCGGCCGCAGCGGCGCACCGTCCGCGTCCGTCTCCCCGAACTCCAACCGGCCGTAGCCGATGTCGCGGACCCGCGATTCGTCCCGGACGCTGCGCACCTTCGTCAGCTCCCCGTGCAGGTGCAGCACCCGGGTGCTGCCCGCACGCTCGTGCAGGTCGTCCACGTTCTGGGTGACGATCGCCACGTCGAAATCCTCCTCGAGCTCCGCCAGGATCCGGTGCCCTGCGTTCGGCTCCACATGGGCCAGCTGCTCCCTGCGCTTGTTGTAGAACTCGATCACCAGCTCGGGGTTCCGGTACCACCCCTCGATGCTGGCGACGTCCATGACGTTGTACTCCTCCCACAGCCCTCCGGCGTCGCGGAAGGTCTTGAGCCCGCTCTCGGCGCTCATGCCCGCGCCGGTCAGGACGACCAGGCGCCTTCTCGATCCCCGTCCGCCCCCGTCCATCTCCATCCCCTCCTCCTGGAAATTTCCCGCGCAAGGTCCGCGGGGAAAGGAAACACGAACGATACGCTATAATGAAAAATTATCGCACATTTACCGCGGCCGGGCGATGAGGAATGTTTCGGCCCGCCCTTCTCGAGGGACTGAAACCATCATTCGGAGGGATAGTCTTGGGAAAACATTACGGTCAGTTGCAGCGACAGGGACGACTGCTGAAGTCCCGCATCACTGAGGGAATGGTCTTTCTGCGGCGCTTCGTCGGCGCTCCCCGCCAGGTGGGAAGCATCATCCCCAGCTCGCCCTACCTGACCCGGGCGGTCCTCGACAAGATAGACTGGGACCAGGTGCGCAACGTCGCCGAGCTCGGGGCGGGAACCGGGGTCTTCACCCGAAGCATCGTCCGCAGGGCACGGCCCGACGCCAAGCTCCTGGTCTTCGAGATCGACCCCGACCTCCAGCGCATGATCGGGGGCGGGCACCCCGGGCTGAAGCTCTACGGGGACGCCCAGAAGCTGCCCGAGATCATGAAGGACCTGGGCATCGACAAGCTGGACGCCATCATCTCGAGCCTGCCCTTCACCGTCCTTCCCCCCGCGATGACCGCGCGCATCCTGGACGCCGTGCAGGACACCCTGGCCCCCGGGAGCACGTTCGTGGCCTATCAGTACTCCAAGATCATGAAGGCGCACTTCGAGTCGCGCTTTGCCGAGATCCGCACGTCCTTCGTCCCCATCAACGTGCCCCCCGCGTTCGTCTACGAGTGCCGCGGCGACCGGCGGGGGGGCTGAGCGCACGAGCCCAGGCGAAACGGGGGCTCCGGAATACGGGTCAGGATGCTCAGCCGCGGCTACAGCGGAGGCCGAGCCGGTCCGGAGTCCTGCTCATCAAGGGTGGGAACGGCGACCGGAACGCTGCGGGCGACAAGCCTCTGTTCCTCTCCGCACGTCTGACCAACGTCGCCATCGCCTGGCCCAGCAGCGGCCGGCGTCGCGATGCTCCTGATCGGATTGGGAGGGACGGTGAACCAGCTCTACGCGGAGCTCCGCATCCCCACGGTGAACCAGCTCTACGCGGAGCTCCGCATCCCCGTGGTCTCCGTCGGCGAGAAGGGCAAAAGGATCCAGAAGAAACTGCTGGGAGACTCCGAGCTCCTGGTGGAGGCGACGCCGGAGGCGCTAGCGGACTGTGCGCTACGGGTGCTCGCCGACCCGGAGCTGTTCCGTAAGATGAGCGTTGCGGGACGGAAGCACGAGCAAGACCTTGAACGAACGCAAGGAAATCGCACGCCTAAACTTGACAGCGTGCGTTTTTTCTTTTATTCTTATTGCAGAAATTTTTTCCAGCAAAAATTTGCAAGAGAGAATTTTACATGTACCCAAATTCAAAACTTTTGAAAATTGCAGAACTTTACTATATTGAGCGCCTTTCGCAGTCTCAAATTGCAGCGAAGCTGGGGATTTCCAGTGCTACGGTTTCCCGCATGTTGAACGAGGCATTGGCACGCGGCATGATTCGGGTCGAGATCAGGGATCCCAAAAAACGCAGTGATAAACTGGAACGAGCGCTTCAAGAACGATGGAAATTGGATCGTGTCGTCGTCGCTAACGGCAGCGTTCAGATGGAGGATCGCTACAAGATCTTGGGAAAAAAGACAGCGGAACTTCTTTCAGAATTTTGTCGTGGCAAGAAGACACTGGGACTGGGGTGTGGCAGGACAATCCTGGAGACGGCTCTGTCGCTTGATCCAGATTTGAGTTTTCCCGAACTCCGGGTCATTCCTCTCATGGGGGGATGGGGTGTCGAGGAGATCGAGAGAGAGGCCAATCGTTTGGTTGCCCTTATTGGCCAGCGCTGGGGATGCAAGTTTCAATACCTGCTGCTGCCGGCTATCCTGAGTTCTCCCGAGATCCTTACGCTTCTTTGGGCGGAGCCCCAGATACGCTTGACGACAAACCACTGGCAACATCTGGACGTGGCCCTGTTTTCGATCGGCCCGGAGCTCTGCGCCTCCAACGCCGCGTATCTGCCCCTGAGCCCGGAGGACATCCGAAAGGCTCATGATCTTGGTACTGTAGGCGATATCTTAGGACGCCTGGTCGACGAACATTCCTGCGAATTGGACCTCCCCTTCAACCATTGTCTCGCATCCATCTCCATGGATTTGCTGAGGCAAGTCCCCATCCGCATCGGAGTCGGAGGGGGAGCCGACAAGCTGAAAAATATTCGAGCTAGCCTTGAAAGTGGCCTGCTCTCCGTTTTGGTCACAGACTTGGAGACAGCGGAGTATCTGACAGAATTGCCACTGCGTGCATAGAGGTTTTTCCAGAAATCCTCCCCCATATTCAACACCACGACAACCGCAACAATACGTACCTGTCTCAGAAAGGCCATTTACCATCATAGACAACTCTACGAGGAGGAATGCGAGGATGCACGGCAACACGCCCGATTCTTTGATGGAACAAATTTTTGGAGTGAAAAAACCCGTCATGGGGATGGTTCATTTTCCTCCGCTTCCCGGCTCTCCGCTCTACGACACAGCAGGAGGGATCCAAAAGATAAGGGACACAGCCCTCAGGGATGCAGAGGCCCTCGCAGAGGCCGGATTTGACGGTTTTTCGTTCAGCAACGAGGGAGATAGGCCTTATCTTTCAAGTGTCGATAAAACAACAGTAGCTGTTATGTCCGCGGTCATATCGGAGGTCTCCAGTCAATTCAAAAAACCGTTCGGCCTTTCCGTCCTGGCCGATCCCGAGGCCGCCATCGCGATAGGAACGGCGACGGGGGCGGATTATGTCAGGATATTCCTGTCGTGGGTCTTCGTTGGGGATTGGGGCATTGTCGATCCCTGTGCCGGGGCGTTGCAGCGATTTCGACGAAATTTCGGAGGGATGGGCATGAAGGTATTTGCCAACATCTCCGGGCACACCGAGCCCTTGGGGAACCGCAGCATCAGGGATATCGCCGCCGGCGCCGTGAAATTCGGCCTTGCGGATGCCGTGTGCCTGGCCGGCACAACGGCGGGAAGCCCCATCTCCGAAGATGATTTGACTGAGGCCAGGAAGGGAGCTCATGGTGCTCCCGTCATCGCGGGGACCGGGGTCAGCCTGGACAACGTAGACAGGATGATGCTCCTCAGCGACGGCGTCATCATGGGAACCAGCATCAAAATCGATGGAGACACGTTCAATCCCATCGACTCAGGCAAGGCGCGGCAGTTCATGACTAGGGCCAGGGAATTCCGGAAAACCCTGAGTTGAGTCCGATGTTCGCCCTCGAGACATTCCATCTCGAAAAGCGTTTCCCCGGGGTCGTCGCGCTCAACGACTTCAGTCTCGCTGTTCAAAAGGGCGAAGTCCACGCATTGGTTGGCGAGAACGGTGCGGGAAAATCGACGCTGATCAAGATACTCAGCGGCGTTTACAAACCTACCGCGGGAAACTTCCGTATCGGCGGCAAGCCTATGAGCTTTTCCTCTCCCCGAGACGCCGTCCCCTTTGTGGGCGTTGTCCATCAAGATCGGGAGCTTGTACCCCATTTCAGTGGCTACGAAAACCTGTTTCTGGGTATGGAACGGACGGCAATGGGCTTTTTGCAAAAGAAACGTATGAAACGCGAGGCGTTTGATTTTATGATGCAGTACGGGCTGGATTTCGATCCGGAACTGCCCGCGGAAAAGTTGTCCGGAGGACAACAACAAATGCTGGCGATCCTTCGGATTTTGTTCCGAAATCCCGAAATCGTCATCTTCGACGAGCCCACGGCTCCTCTGAGCGTCAAAGAGTGCGACTCGCTTTTCTCCCTGATTCGAGACCTCCGCATAAAAGGAGTCACCATCCTTTATATCTCCCATCACCTTTCGGAGGTCCTTCGTCTTTCGGACCGTGTCACCGTGATGCACAACGGCACCAAGGTCGCAACTAAGGAAATTTCCGAATCGGACGAGGCGTCGCTAATACGCCTGATGCTTTCGCACGATGTCGTCAACCAGTACCCCAAAGCCGCAATTCATCCCGGGGCAGAGGTCTTTCGGATGAATATGAAAAAGGAGTCTTCCTCTCGAGCCAGGACAGGAAAGGACGGATTTTATATCCGATCCGGCGAGATCGTCGGCTTTGCGGGCCTGGTGGGAGCCGGCCGCACTGAGCTGGCCAAAGCCGTCTTTTCAGGCTTTGGCAACGACGGAACACTGGAGCTTGACGGAAAGTCCTTTCGTTCCAGAAACGCCCGTGAATCCATCGACAAAGGAATTGTCATGATCCCGGAAAATCGCAGGGAGGAGGGGCTAATCGTCGATATGAATGTGGGCGACAACCTCACCCTGCCACAGCTCAAGTTATGGACAACGTTGGGGTTCGTGCATTTCCCGGCCGCGAAACGTGCCTCCCGCCAGATCGTGGACCAATATTCTATCAAGGCCCACGGGTTGGCCCAGGCGGTAAAAACGCTTTCTGGCGGAAACCAGCAGAAGGTCTCCATAGGAAAGTGGTCCTACACGAAAGCCAGGCTTTGGATCTTCGACGAACCCACTCAAGGGATTGATGTGGATGCAAAGACGGAGATCTATGCCATTATGGGAAGGCTTGCGGCGCAGGGAGCGGGAATCTGGTTCATCAGTTCGGAGATCCGCGAACTTCTTGCCATCGCCGATCGGATCTACGTCATGAAGGACAAGAGAATTGTGGCTGAACATCTGCCTCCCTACGATAACGAGGCCATTCTTTCGGACATGCTTCGGGATCCGGGTGGTTTCGATCCTGAAGCGGGAAGGAAAAGCTAATGACAACAGAGAGAATGAAATTCAGGATATTCTTCTCACAGTATGGGACCATCATGGCCCTAGCTACGTTGGCGGCTACCTTCGTCGTACTCATCCCCGGCTTTTCCGAACCACGGAACCTGCTGAATATTCTCTATCAGATTGCCTTGCTCGCGATCATCAGCGAGGGGTTCACCATGTGTCTGATTGTCGGGGAGCTCGACCTCGCGTTCCCGAACGTGGCCAGTCTGTCCGGTGCCTTGGCGGCCGGTTTGATCTTTGGCGGAATGGATCCCTGGGCCGCCGTGATGACAGCGCTTGCGACCGGGGTGTGCTTTGGAGTCGTTGCAGGGATTCTAGTGACTAAGATCGGAATCCCCTCACTCATCACGACGCTGGCATCCGGCATCATTGCGGGAGGTATGGTGTATCTATACACCAAGGGCGTCTCCTTTTACGGGCAGATGCCGGAGAGCTTCCTGGCTCTGGGACGCGGGCGGATCGGTCCCATTCCCTCCTTGATCGCCATCATGCTGATCGTCGTAGCCTTGTTCCAGTTGCTGATATCGACGACGCGGATAGGGCGGTATATGCAGGCCACCGGCGCCAATCCAGTAGCATCACGGCTGGCTGGGATAAACACGGATGGGTATAAGATTCTGGCTTTCGCTTTTTCCGGCCTGGCTGCAGCCTTCACGGGCGTTCTGCTCACCGCGAAATTGGGCTCCGCCAACCCCGAAGGGGCATCGGGTTACATGATGGACGCCTTTGCCTCGGCGTTGCTGGGCATGACCGTTCTAAGTATGGGACGAGCTAACCCGTTCGGGACATTCGTCGGAGCTCTGATGATCGGAGTCGTTAACAACGGCATGACCCTCGCCGGGTCTCCTTATTATTTGCAGGACATCACCAAGGGCATCATCATCATCATCTCCGTCGCGTTGACCTCGTTGCAGAACAAGAGGCTGAGCGGGGCATAAGAAGGGTCCATTGTGATTCGTCTTTTTTTAGAAAAGGGAGGCCGAGAAAAATGCGGAAGATATTATGTTTGCTCGCTGTTGTGTTGGGGATGTGCTGTCTTATGGACGGCTTGGCCCGGGCCGAAGAGGTCAGAGTCGGTTTTGTCGCGACGAACTTCGCAGCCGAGGCGCAGGCCCGAATCGCAGGAAGGTTCGAGACCACAGCCAAGGAAAAAGGCTGGAACGTGCAGATGCTCAATTCCGCCGGCTCCATCGACACCCAGGCAGCTCAGCTGGACAACCTTCTTCAGATGAAAGTCGACGCGGTGGTCTTGGCTATGGCTCACCCACAGGAGATCCGCCCCTCACTCGAAAAACTTTTCGCCGCAGGTATCCCCGTCATCACCATTGATTCCGGGTATGTCAAGGGTGTCGTAGCGGACATCACCTCCGATAATTTCGGTATCGGGGCCAGAATGTCGACCTATCTCGTCGATACCTTGGGCGGTAAGGGCAATATCATCGTCATAAAATTCGAGAAACACCAGGGAAGTCGTCGGAGGGGGAAAGTTCTCGACATCGTATTGAGCGAGTACCCCGGGATCAAAGTCCTGGCAGAGTACAGCGTTGTCGCCACCAAGCGTTTTATGGACGATACCCGCTCGGCCATGGAGACCTACGTGACGCGCTTCGGGGATAAGATCGATGGGGTTTGGTGCGCTTTCGATCAACTGGGATACGTTGCGGGTGACGTCCTGAGCGAGAAGCTCAAGGGGAAAAAGGTCGTCATCGTCGGAGCGGACGGCAATCAAGAAACGATGCGACGCATCGCCAACGGCGCAATGAGCGCCAGTGTGGCACAGCCCTTCGAGGAGATGGCCGCGATGGCTGTCGACATAGTGGAGAAGCTGACCGCCGGAAAAAGCGTCGCTGAGGTCACGGGTGGGAAAAAGATTTTTTACGCAGAGACCCCGCTCTACGACGCGCTCAATCTGCCTAGGCAATAGTCAGGTACACAGATGGGAGGCGAGGGAGATACCGTTTTATCTGGGCGTGGATATGGGGAGCTCCTCCATTAAGGCTTGCCTTGTGGACGATTCAGGCAGAATAGTCCTGAAGGCGTGGAGGGCGGCTCGAGTGACGAGCCCACAGGATGGGTACTTCGAGGTCGATCCCATCGGGACATGGTGGAACAGCTTCCTCTCGATATGCCAAGAGGTCCTGGAACACGTTGAGGCATCTCAGATACGGGCTCTTTGTATCAGCTCCGTATGCGGCTCTTTCGTTCCCGTGGATGCACGTTTCGAACCCCTCCACAACGCCATCCTGTACGGGATCGATCGGCGTTCTGCCCGGATCGTACAGGAACTCAACGCTTATTATGGAGAGGATTTCCTGACGCAAAGGCTTGGTGGGGCGCTCACGACACATTCCATCTTGCCGAAGATCCTTTGGCTGCAAAGGGAGAGGCCTCGGGTCTATAAGCAAACGGCCCACTTTCTCTCGAGCTTCAATTTTATCTCCGCCCGTCTAACCGGCATTCCTTCCTGGGATTGGCCAACAGCATTCGGAGCGTTGATGCTGGACGCTACAACACTAGATTACCCTCAGTGGTTTTTCGAGGACCAGGGCCTTGAGATAGCGCAATTCCCGAGTCTTGGAGGAGGTCTGGAGGTTCTGGGGCCCGTAACCCCTAACATGGCCGCAACAACAGGGCTCTCTCCCAAGACTCTTGTCATGCGGGGAGCCTGCGACATCAACGCCGAGGCGATGGCCGTGGACGCTGTGCGCGCAGACACGGCCGTCGCCGTCTTCGGCTCCACAGTGTCCCTTTTGCTGAACACAGCGAGACCGGTACGGGCAAAAGGATTCATCCCTGGATTGTCGCTTCTGCCCGATGTATGGAGAATCGGCGCTGCGACCTCCTCTGGGGGCAGGACACTCGAATGGGGAGATGGTTTGTTTGGAAAGGCGTACATCGCTCCCCATCAAAGTCCCACCGGGATCCTTTTCGTTCCCTACTTGGATGGGGCAAGAAGTCCGTTCCACGATCCCGACGCGACTGGGGCTTTCCTTGGACTCAAATCGCTCCACACTCCGGCAGACCTTTCGGCCGCGATACGAGAATCTTTGGGCTATGAGTTGGCCCTGCTGATCTCGACGATGGAAAAAGTTTACCCCTTTCCCAATACCCTTGAAGTGTCCGGTGGGCTCGCCAACATCGGTGACTTGATGCAGATGATGGCAGACATTACAGGGCGAACGCTGCGTCCGTACACCGACAGAGATGCTTCCTACGGGGATGCCCGCATGGCCATGACCGCGGATTTTCCTTACGAAAAACTGCCTTGCGTCAGGGGAAACTCCGAGCCCCATTGCGTCGTTCCAGGAAAACGGCGCGAGTGCTACACGCCGTTCTTGGAGAAATTTGCTCGCAATGCGAGGAGTTGCCTGTCCCCCCTATAGGAGAAGAACACAAGGCGGGATCCAGGTCTTGGAGCGATCAGGGACGCCCCGTCATATTATTAGGGCGAATCATTTCCGGCGCCCCCGCTCGAAGATATAGCCCGTAACGGTCAGCCAGAACATCTCGGCGTCCGGCTCCGAGTGGCCCGGACGGGCCCAGGAGATGCGCGCCGGGGTGCACGACCCGTCCGTGTGGAAGTACACGATCTCCGGATCGAGACGCCAGCCCTCGCCCGTCGGAGGGTAGGTCAGCTTGACGGGAGACCAGACCAGCCTCTCCCGCCCGGGGACCGCGGGGTCCTCCGCTTTTGTCAACGCCTCGGCCACGATCCGGCCGCGCCGGGAATTCCTGCCGGACTCGACGGGTTCCAGCCTCAGGCGGATGGACACCCCCGAGAGGGCGAGGCTCGAAGCCTCCTCCGCGGTACGGCGCAACAGCACGGCGGGGGGCTCGCTGTAGCGAAAGATGCGCGGCACGACCATCGCGGCCAGCAGCCCGACGATCCCCAGCACGATCATGATCTCGATCAGCGTGAAGCCCGACCGCCTTTTTTTATCGGGGCATCCGCCGCGCGTCTCCGCCACCCCCACTAGTCGTCGTTGGTGATGTCGGCGTTGGCGCCCTCCCCGCCCTCCTCGCCGTCGGGGCCGGTGCTGACGATCTGGATCCGCCCGTTCTTGTTGCGGTAGATGTAGGGGTTGTTCCACGGATCGTCGGGGACCTTCTTCAGATAGCCGCCCTCCTGATAACGCTTGGGGACGGGCGAGGTGGTCGGCGCCTTCACCAATGCGTCGAGCCCCTGCTGGGTGCTCGGGTAGAAGCCGTTGTGCAGGCGGTACATCTCCAGCGCCTCCTCCAGCCCCTTGATCTGCGTCCGCGCCGTCGTGCGCTTGGCCTCGTCCACCTGGGACCCGATCCGGGGGACCACCAGCGCGGCCAGCAGGCCCAGGATCACCACCACCACCATGATCTCGATCAGAGTGAAACCCGACCGGCGCGCCATACGAACCTGTCTCATCATCAAACCTCCCGCTCTCCTCTTCTTCAAAATTCAATAGGGGCGCCGGGGTCGGGGGGCGTCCCCGGGAGCCGTTCCAGTCTTATCACTTTACGATCCCCGCCAGGTCGAACACCGGCGTCAATATCGCCAGCACGATGAACCCCACAGAGAAGCCCAGGATCAGCACCATCGCCGGCTCCATCAGGGTGGAGATCCGTTCCATCCGGGCCTGGGCCAGCTCCCGGCACTGCTCCGAGACGTTGGAGAGCGCCTCGGCGAGCTCGCCCCCCATCTCGCCCACCCGGATGACCACGACGATCTCCTCCGGGAAACCCTGCTTCTCCAGAGCGCGGTCGAACCGGTGCCCCGCCTTCACCATCTCCGCCACGTCCAGCCACCGCTGGCCCCGCGGGTCCATCGAGGACGCCATCCGGAGCGCCTGGACCAGAGGGATGCCCGAGCGCAGCAGGGAGGCCAGGTGCGACGTGACCAGGGCCAGGGTCAGGCGCTCGCGCACCCCCCGCATGAAGGGCAGGGAGACCTTCCTCCCGCTCCGCTTCATCCAGAACCAGGACGCCAACAGGGCCAGGATCAGCCACAGGCCGTAAGAGGAGAGAAAGGAGGACAGCGCGATCAGGATCCGGGTCGGCAGGGGCAGCGTCTGGTGCATGTCCTCGAACAGCGCGGCGATCTTGGGGACGACGTAGGTGAGCATGAAGCCGACGACCCCGGTCCCCACCACCGCCATGACCAGCGGATAGGTCATGGCGCTCCTGATCTTGCGCCTCAGCCCGTCCTCCAGCTTGAACTGGCCGGCCGCCTGCTCGAGGACGGGGATCAGCGACCCGCTCTGCTCGCCCGACTCCACGACCCGCCACAGGCTCTCCCGAAACGCGCCGCTCTCTGAGAGCGCGGCATGGAACTTCCTGCCGCCCTCCACCGCCGTCAGAAGCGCGGAGAACGCGGCGCTCATCCGCTTGTCCCGGGCCTGGCGCGCCATGATCTTGAGCGAGTCCGCCAGGGGCAGCCCCGACCGGAGGTACGACGCCAGGCTCCGGCAGAAGAAGATGTGGGCCTCCAGGGAAAGGGGTCGCACCGCCTGGGCCCGCTTGCGCTCCTCGGCCACCGCGACGTCGACCACCACGATACCCCGCTCCGTCAGGCGCTCGACGGCCTGCATCGAGGAGGAGGCCTCGACCGTCCCCTTCGTCTGCTTTCCCTTCGCGTCGTAGCCCGAATAGCTGAAGTACGGCATCCTCGCCCCGCTAATCCTCTCCGGCCACGCGGACCAGCTCGTCGGGCGAGGTCTTGCCCTGGGCCACGGCCGACAGGCCGATCTCCCAGAGCGTCCGGAACCCGTTTGTGCGCGCGACCTCGCGCAGCTTGGAGGCCGAGGCGCCGCTCACGAACGCCTCCTGCACCGCCTCGTCCACCACGAACTGCTCGTAGAGGCCGATCCGGCCCCTATAGCCGGTTCCATGGCAGGCCGGGCACCCCGCAGGCGCCCAGGCGCGCTCCAGCCCCTGCTGGGCCATGAGCGCCGGCGGCTCCACCTCCCGGCGGCAGTGCGGACACAGGCGGCGCGCCAGACGCTGGGCCACCGTCCCGATCATGCAGCTCGCGGCCAGGTAGGGCTCGATGCCCATGTCCACCAGCCGGACGATCGCGCCGATGGAGTCGTTCGTGTGGAGGGTGGAGAGCACCAGGTGCCCGGTCAGGGACGCCTGCACGCCGATGTGGGCCGTCTCGAAGTCGCGCATCTCCCCGATCATGACGATGTCCGGGTCCTGACGCAGGATGGAGCGCAGCGCCGAGGCGAAGGTCACCCCCGCCTTCTCGTTCACCTGGATCTGGGCCACCCCGGGCAGCGCGTACTCCACGGGGTCCTCCACCGTGATGATGTTGACCTCCGGCCGGGCCAGCGCCTGGAGGATGGCGTAGAGGCTCGTCGACTTTCCCGAGCCCGTCGGGCCCGTGAAGAGGATCATCCCGTGGGGGCGCCGGATCAGTCCTTCCAGGACGGCGCGCTCGTTCTCCTCCATCCCGAGGTCCTCCAGGGTCAGCAGGCCGTGCCCCTTGTCCAGCAGGCGCATCGCCATGCGCTCGCCGTGCTGGGTGGGGACGAGCCCCACGCGGACGTCCACCGCCCGGTCGCCCAGGGTGATGCCGATGCGCCCGTCCTGGGGCGCCATGTGCTCGGCGATGTCCATCTTGGCCATGACCTTGATGCGGCTCGTCAGCGGCGCCTGGTGCGTCCGAGGAAGGCGCAGCCGGTCCTGGAGCACCCCGTCCACCCGGAATCGGATCAGGACCTCGTCCTCGTAGGGCTCCACGTGGATGTCCGTCGCGCGCTGCTTCAGCGCGTCGACGAAGAGGCCGTTCACCAGCCGGATGACCGGGACGTCCACCGAGTCGCTGAGCACGTCCTCGCGGCTGAGGTCGTCGATGTCCTCGATCCCCTCCATCTTCTTGGCCGCCTCGTCCGCCGCGACGCTGCGCAGGTCGTAGAGCGTGTGCAACAGGTCCGTGACCTCCTTTTCGGACCGCAGCTCCAGCTCCACGGGAAGGCCCAGCGCCACGCCCAGCATCTGGGCGCGCGGCCAGGCCGAGAGCTCGACCGCCCCGACGACCAGCACGCCGTCCTCGACCCGCAGCGGCACGATGCGCCCGGACCGAAGCACGTCGAGCCCCATGCCCTCCGGCAGGAGCTCCGACACCGCACGCGCCTCCGGCAGGGGCGGAAGGCCGACGGCCGCGTCCACGGCCGAGCGATCCGCGGGAGGCGTCCCCCCTCGCTCCGCCTCGGCCGTGGTCACGCGGTCCTCCCTCAGCGTCTCCGAGACCGCCATCTCATCGCCTCTTCAGGCTCTTCTGGTACAGCTCCCGGAAACGGCGGTCGACCTCCGTCTCCATGGGGCTCAGGTCGAGTTTCCGGTCCGAGCTCAGGGGCACCGTGACCAGATCCCCCGAGACCGGAACCCCCACCGCCTGACGGGTCGCCTGCCGCATCTGGACGGGATCCGAGATGATCTGGGGCGTCAGGAAGATGATGAAGTCGATCTTCTCCTTCTCCCTGGACACCTTCTGGAACAGCCCGCCGATCAGGGGGATGTAGGAGAGGCCGGGCACGCGGCGCCTCAGGGACTTCTCCGTCTCCTTGACGATGCCGCCCAGGATGATGGTCTCCCCGTCGCCGACGACGACCGAGGTCTTGACCTCGCGCTTGGCCGTGACCGGGGTCACCGATCCCGTGGCGGTCAGGACGTCCTCCGTCGTCTGCTTGATGTCGAGCGCCACCACGTTGCCGCTGCGGATGTGCGGCGTCACCGTCAGGGTCAGGCCCGTGTCCTTGTAGTCGAAGTTCTGCTGGAGCGCCCCGGGGTTCGCGATGTCGGACGTGGAGCCCTTCAACACGGGGATCACCTGGCCCACCTGGAACGAGCTCTCCCGGTTGTCCGTGCACATCAGGCGCGGGACGGAGAGGACGTTCACCGCGTCGTACTTCTTCAGCATCTCGATCGTGGAGTAGATCAGCGCCAGGGGCTTGTAGTTCGTGACGGAATAGGTGGACCCGTTGCGCTCGATCAGCTCCTGTTTCTTGGAGAGCTCGGAGAACCAGCTCATGAACTGCCCCGGCACGGAGCCCTCGCCCAGCTGCCCCGTGCCGCCCAGCATGATGTTGTCCCAGATCTGGCCGCCGACGATGGACCAGTCGATCCCGGCCCGGTCCAGGTTCGTCACGTTGACCTCCGCGATGAAACCGCGGATCAGCACCTGCTTGGCCTGCACGTCGATCTCCTCCAGCACCTTCTTCAGCGCGTCGTACTGCCGCTGGGTCGCCGCGAAGATCAGGCTGTTGGTCGTCAGGTCCGGCACCACCGTGGCGGGGTACTTGCCCTCCTGGTTCGGCTGGAGCATCGCCGAGGCCGCCAGGACCTTGCTGAGCTGCTCGGAGGCCGCCGTCGCGTCGATGTTCCGGAGCTTGTAGACGTGGAAGTCGCCGGCCTTGGAGTCCACGTCCAGCTCCTTGACGATCGCCGTCGCGCGGGAGATGGCGCCGCGGTCCCCGACCACCACCACCTTGCGGCTCATGGGGTCCGCGACCGCGGAGAGCCCCTGGAGCGGCCCGCCCGTCTGGGCGATGGCGTTGAGCTGTGCGGCCACCGTCGCCGCATCCCCGAACTTCAGGGAGTACGTCTTGCTCACCCGGGCGCTGGAGGGCGTGTCCATCTTGCGCAGCAGGTCCACGCCCTTGTTCACGTCCGTGGCCCGGCCCTGGAGCATCACGTCGCGCCCGTTGCCCACCGGCAGCACGACGACGGTCTGCGCGAAGGCCTGCTGGAGGGCCGGGATGACCGATTCCACGGTCACGTAGTCCAGCGGGACGATGTAGGTGACGGTCTCCTCGCCGTACCCGGGGCCCCCGCGGCCGCGCCCCACGTCGGTCGAGGGGCTGACCCCACCCTGACGCACGATGGAATAGGCGCCCATGTCCTGAAGCGAGAACCCGTACATCTGCAGGGTGGAGAGCATGATCTGCCGCGCCTCGCTCAGCGACGAGGGGCGGGGCGAGATGATGGTGATCTTCGCCGAGATGTTCGGGGGGACGATGATGTTCTCCTGCAGCAGCTCGGACATGAACCGAACGAACTTCACCAGCTCCATGTCCTTGAAGTTGAACTGCACCAGGCCGGCCTTGCGCATGGCCTGAGCCGCGGCGATCAGGTCCTTTTCCTCCGTGGGGGCGGACGCCTCCACCTTACCCTCCGGGGCCGCCAAAGCCGGAGCGGCACAGCTCCCCGCCAGCAGGGACAGCGCCAAAAAAGCCAACAAAAATCTCTCATGCATTTTTCTCAAAGTCGTTCCCCCTTGTCGGGACTTTCTGGGACGCACGCCCCGGCTCGCGCCTTCTTGCGTATCCAAAGCCCGGGCCCGTCAGGGGCCCCGGCGTCCATCCGGATC
Organism: Fretibacterium sp. OH1220_COT-178; assembly: GCF_003860125.1. Taxonomy (NCBI): domain Bacteria; kingdom Thermotogati; phylum Synergistota; class Synergistia; order Synergistales; family Aminobacteriaceae; genus Fretibacterium; species Fretibacterium sp. OH1220_COT-178. The sequence goes on from NZ_RQYL01000025.1 coordinate 16,528, forward strand.
ATTGCGGCAGGTACAGGACCATGGAGCGCCCGCCCCGGGTCACCCGCACCCGCCGGAAGGGGAGCTCCATGTCGCCCACGACGGGCACGGAGTCGAGCTCCGACTCCCAGGCCGTCCCCTCCCTCTCGCCCTTGTCGGGCGTGTCCTCCTTCGCGCGGAACTCGAGCCACACCCTCTGGGCCGCAGCCACGAGCTCCCGCTCCGCCCTGAGCTCCGCCAGGGAGCGCATGGACATCGTGATCAGGCGAAACCCCGCCGCGATCACGAGCCCCGCGATCGCCACGGCGACCAGAACCTCCATCAGCGTGAACCCGCGTCGCGCACCCAAGGGCCAACCCTCAGTGCACGACGTACCGCAGCGCGGTCGGCTTCCCCTCCCGGGTCACCTCGACGTCGAAACGCTCGCTGTTCATCAGGGAGTTGATGGAGTTCGCGATGTCCGCCATATTGTTGAACGGGATGCCGTTGACGGACTTGATGACGTCGCCCTTCTGCACCCCCAGCTGCTTCAGGATGCTGTCGTCCTGGATCCACTGGATCTCGAGCCCCACCTCCCCGTCCTTCGGCCTCAGACGGATCTTCTTGAGCTCGTCGAACGGGTTCTGGATCAGATCGTTGACCAGCCCGCTGGGGACCTGCCCCTCCTGTTCACCGGGCTTGGCCGCCACGACGTTCCCCACCGGGACGCCCGCCGCGGCGGCGTCCGGAGCCGGGACGGACGGACCGGACGAACGCCCCGGCTCGCCGTAGATCAGCTCCTTGACCACGCGCTCCTCGCCCTTGACGAAGACCGCCTCGCGGTAGGTCACCCACTTGAGGGTATAGACGTCGAAACTCGTGCCGAGGAGCACCAGCCGCACCGTGCCCTTGTCCTCCAGCCAGGCCCCGGCTCGGGGGAGCGTCCCGCGCAGCACGGCGGTCGCCAGCGAGCCCGTCGCCACCACGTCGGCGCTCCTGGCGGCCGGCTCGGACGCCACCACCATGGGGGAAACGCGAAACGGGTTGGCCTCGAGAAAGCCGTCCATCACCCCCGCCTGCCGCACCTCGCCTCCGGAGGCCGCGACCGCGGCGTCCGTGTCGGGGCGCCTCACCCCCGCGGAACGGTCCAGGCCGATGCCCAGACAGACCGCGAACAGCCAGCCCAGGGTCAGCCCCAAAAGCAGGGGCAGCGCCCAAAGCCAGAGGGAATAGAGCCGCCCTCCCTCCATCCCGGACCGGACCGGGGCCCCGCCTCCCGCGTTCCCCCGCACCCGAATCCGGTTCAGAGCGCCGCCGAAGCGGTCCTTGATCCCACGCAGCAGAGCGCTCATGGGGTCCCCCCCTCGCCGGGCGCGCGGCGCAGGAACCAGCGCCCGTCGGGCTCCTTCACCAGGGGCAGAAAGTTCACGAGCGTCTCCAGGTTCTCCTCGAAGGCCGGGGGCACGGCCAGCTCGGCCTCGGCCCGGCCGATCTTCATCCGGCCCGGGTCCACCGTCAGGTACCCCTGGACCCTGAAGTCCCCGTCCGTCCGCAGGCCCTCGAGCAGGACCTCCTTCGGAGAGGCCGTGACGACGACCCCGCCGTCCCCGAACGCCATCGGAGCGCCCATCGTGACGGTCCCGCCCGTGAAGGCGACCTCGCAGACGGGGGCCAGAACGGCCAGAGACGCCCAAAACGCGGGCCTGAACGTCAGGGACTCGCAGGTGAAGCGCGTGAACCCGCTGAGGGCGACGTCGCGGACGATAAATCCGCCCTCTGCGGGCTCGACGTTCGAATAGGCCAGTTTCATGCCCTGCCGCTCCATCCGGGACGCCGCCAGGGACATGGCGAACGCGCCGACCTCGCGCCACGGCATGAAGGTCCACAGCGCCGTCAGGAAGCCGACGAGAAGAAGCAGCGTCTTGGCCGTTCGCCTCAGCAGCCTCATCGGTCCGCCTCCCGCCGCGCGGACGGGCCGTCGCCCTGAAGCGGCCCGATGATGGCGGACACCGTGAACAGGCGCTCCTTGCCGGCCGGCAGCGCACGGACCTCCGAGGAGAGGAAGTGAACGCCGCGGGCGGCCAGCTCCCGCACCAGCTCCGTCAGCTCCTCCGCGTAGAGCCGGTTGACCTCGATCGACTGATTTTTGCCGTCGGGCGCTATCCGGTTCACCCGGCTGCCCAGCGACATGCGCTCGGAGACCTGGGTGAAGACCGTCGGGACGTCCACGGCCTCGGTCCCCGTCCCGGAGGCCGGCGCGAGGGCCCGATATTCCTCCGCCAGAGCCGTGAGCGTCCGGTAGCGCCCCTCCTGGACCGCCAGGCTCGAAACGGCCGCGCCCGCCCAGTCCGCCGTCCACGAGACGGCGACCCACACGGCCAGGGCCGTGAGGGCGAGGCCCATCAGCCGCACCGAACCGGCGACCTCGCCCCGAATGACGGAGCGCACGCTGCCGCTGCCAAGGTCGAAATTCAAGCTCCTGAACGCCATCGGCTCACCACCGTACCCTCAAGTCGAAGCGATACCCCAGCCCGGGGACGCTCTGCGTGTTGTCCAGCTGCGACAAAGCCGCTCGGCCCTCCCAGGCCTTGCGGAAGGTCAGGACGGTGCTCATGTCCGGCGCCGAGCCGGTGCAGTCCAGACCTTCCGCATTATAGCGCAGCACGTCCAGGGTCACGTCCATGCTGGGGTTCTCCGCGAAGACGCCCCCGAGCTCGGCCAGGACGTCCTCCAGGCTTCGGCCCTCGGCGTCGCTGCCCCGCAGCTCGGCGATGCGGTCGCGCGCCAGCGTCACGGGGTTGCCGATCCGGCCCGTCCGACCGGGCTCGAACGCCTCCCGATACAGGGCCTCGGAGCGGGCCCGTACCGCCTCGGCTCCGCTGCGGACCTGATGCCATCTCAGAACGTTCCCCGTCAGCACCAGGGCCCCCATCAGGAGAACCCACCCGGCCACGCGGGTCAGAAGCCGGACCGACCGTTCGAGCCCCATGGCCCCCTCCAGGGCCGTGCGGGAGAGGTTCACCGTCCCGATCCACGGATAAAGGGCCAGGCTCTCCCGGGCGATCGCCCCCACCTCCCGGAGGGCCTCCGGCTTCGTCGCGTCGAGGACGAAGGACTCCCCCCGCTCCAGTTCCTGGGACCGGCAGTAGCGGTCGTACCAGGCCAGCTCCGACTCCGGGGTCCCCTTGGCTCGGGCGCACCATCGGCAGAGCACGGGGCGCCCGTCGTTCCACAACAGGGAACAGAGGTTTTCCTCGTCCGCCCACAAGGTCACGCCCGTCCCGCCGACGCGGGAGACGAGCGGCAGGGGCGCGGGCCAGACGAGCGACGGCAGAGCGGGGAGCTCCGGCACGTCCAGCTCCGCAGCCGAGGCGTACCAGACCATCCCTGCACTGCTGCGGGGCGTCCGCTCCAGGACCGTCGGGAAGAGCTCCATGCCCCCCGCCTGAGCGCCGGACAAAAAGGGCAGGGTCTGAAGCCGCAGCGCCTCACGGACCCGCATCACGCTCCCGAACGGGAACGCGAAGGCCGAAACGGACAGCGAGCGCATCGGGACGAGGATCACGGCACGACGAACGCGCCGGGACGGCGGCACGGGGGAGACGCGCTGCAGCGCCCCAGCCGCCAGGCGATGGAAATCGATGTTGTCTAAATCGGAGGTCCCTTTCAGAATCAAGTCTATAATTCCTCCCAACGAACGATCTTCTCGTTCGATCTGTCGAAGACGATGTCGAAGGCCGTTCCCCCGGCGGATTCCTCCAGAAACTCGATGCGGACGGAAAAATAGCGGCTCTTGCAGCCCGCGACGTTGGTCAGCATCGTGGAGGTCTTCGGGGAGAGGCCCGGGATCTTCTGCAGATCGTTCAGGCTGCGCAGGATGTTCCGCCTCCGGTACTCCACCACCCGGCCCGCAAGGCCCCCGTCCAGGCCGGGCAGAAGCTCGAGGACGTGCAGGGGCGCGACGTTCAGGTTCACTCTGCCCCCGCTCCAGACCGTGCAGAAATCGGCCAGACCGGGACGGCCGGGGACCCCGTAGAGCAGCTCCGGCGACACCTCCTCCAGAAGCAGAAATTCCGAAACGTCCAGGGGCGGACGGTTGATGAAGCCTTTCCGCTCCTTGCCGCCGACCCGGGGCCTGTCGTTCCCGTCCATGAAGTCGAGCGCCACGACGGCCAGCTCCCGACGCCCCAGCCGCTGCCACAGGTCCTCCCAGGGACGCTTCATCTCGCCCCGGACGGTGTTCTTGTCCGGCAGAAAGAGGCCCCGCAACGGCAGCCGGTCGTCGAGCGGCGCCACCCGGACCGCCCAGAGCCCCAGGTCGTCCGCGGGCAGAAGAAACGGCTTGAACCACTCCTGAAGCGGGCTGTCGGCGTCGGCCTTGCCGGACAGCTCCGAGATCGCACGGGTCACGGAGGTCGCCAGCACCTGGGCCATGCTCCGGTTCGTCAGCGCGACGCGCTCCCTGAGGACGCCCCGCACCTGAAGGCGCACGAACCACGCGAAGGCGGTCGCGCAGGAGATCAACAGCACCCCCATCATGAGCACCGAGATCAGGACGAACCCCCGCCTGCGGGTCCGCCGAAGCGCCGGCGACGACCCGAACCGCCAGGGGCTCCGCCCCCGAACCCCGCCAAGGGACTCGTCCCTTGGAACCCTTCTACGGATACACGAAGACATGCTCGAGCCGCTCCTCGTCCTTCCCCTGGCCCCGGGCCAAGGTAACGACCAGCCCCACGGGGAGGTCGCCCTCGTACTCCTTATGCCGTTCCGAGCGGTCCACGACCTCCACGCCGAAGGCCGTCACCCCGGGGAGGACCAGCTGGCCGGTCTCGCCCCGCAGCTTCGCGGCGTCGATCTTCTCCAGGTCCGTCCCCGGCAGGAACCAGCGGTACAGGCCGGGCGGGGTGTCCTCGCGCAACGGGCCGCCCCGGTCGATCCTGTAGACCAGATTGCCCACGGGCAGATTCTGCTTGGCCGGCGCGGTGCTCGCCACGAACAGAACGTCGTCCTCCACCCCGCCGAGGGCCCGGTGGTCCTCGACCTTCAGTGCAAAGGGGGCCAGCCTCAGGGCTGCGGCGACATCCCTCCCGATGAACGCGAGCGCGCGCTCGAGCGCCCCGGCGTCGGCGTCGGCGGCCTGGGTCTCGACGACCCGCCGCACGGCGAACACCACCGGAGCCAGCGCCAGGGTCGTCACCAGGCCCGCCAGCAGGACGACGATGAGGATCTCCACGAGCGTGAACGCCCTCCGGGCCAAACCGGGGCTCCTCCTAGCGGGAGGCGGGCTCCCCCGCGGAGTCCGGGAGCCGGGGCTCCGAGGACGGGACCGCCTCCGAGACGACCTGCATCCCGCCCGAACTCTGGACGGGCACCATCACCAGGGCGTCCACGACGTTGCCGTTGCTGTCCTGAACCCCCGGCCGCACCTCCAGCCGGTAGGTCCCCGGCTTGAGGAAGCTCACCAGCTCCTTCAGGATCTCCACCTGCTGGAAGCGCTGCGCCCACTGCAGCAGCACGCCCATTTCCTCGGAGTGGGGCTCCCTGCGGAAATGCTGCCACAGGATGTTGAACCCCCTGCCCATGGTCTGGACGTCGTTCGTCTGCTCCCCCACCTGCAGGTAGTGGTAGCCCAGATTCTTCAGGGCGTCCTGGCGCACCATCGGGTGCCGTGCGGAACGCTCCAGCAGGCCGCGCTGCAACGAGGCCGAGCGGGTGGAGAGCGCCTGACGCAGCAGGAGGTTCCCCTGGATGCCGCTCCCCAGATAGACCGCGCCCGCCAGGGAGCCCGCCATGAAGAGCACGCCGATCAGGCGGGTGAAGCCGCTGGAAAAGGTCGCCCGCCAGCCGAGCCGTCCCGTCAGGACCTCGCGGTTCGTCACGGCGAAGGCCAGGGCCAGCCACAGGATGTTCTCGATCCGGTGGAACGGGCGCGTCCAGAGCGCGTTGAAGGAGATCAGGGCCACGAGCGAGCAGCCCCAGATAACCTCCGGCGAGAGCCGATCCCTGCGGAACACCTTGCCGAAGAAGGCGAAGAACCACAGGCCGAACATCAGCAGGAGCAGAACGCCCCCCACCACGCCCGTCTCGCAGAACCACTGGAGGAACTCGTTGTGGGCCCAGTGCGTGTACTGCCAGTTGTAGTCGTGGGTCCTGAACGCCTCCCGCTGGGCCTCCAGGTAGTGCCATTTGTACTGCCCCACCCCGACGCCCTGGGGATGCTGCCTGAACATCGTCCAGGAGGTCGTCCATATCCCGCGGCGCCCCCCGACCGATCCGGCGTCCTGAACCATGTCCACCGTCTTGGCCACCAGCTCGACGGCGCGCGCCCGGTTCAGCAGCATGGCCCCGCCGAGCACCGCGGCGAAGAGGAGGATCACCAGCCCCAGGCGCTTGGCGTAGTCCCTGCCGAAGTGGACCAGGACGACCAGGCCCAGGACGAACAGCCCCACGAACAGGGAGAGGATCCCCGACCGGCTGGTGCTGTTCCAGAGCCCCCAGATGTTCACCGCCATCAGCAGAAGGTTCAGGGCGGTCGCGGCGGGATGCCGGCGCCTCCCGTCCGGCCTCACGGCGTAGGCGATGAAGAGGTAGACCGAGCTCATGACGCAGACCGCCATCCACAGGCCGAACATGTTCTGCTGGGCGGTGTTGCCGATGTAGTTGTAGGGCGTCGGGAGGATCAGCGAGCTGAGGTCCGCCAGGCCCCCGAGGAGCGGGACCTCCCTGAGGAAGGCCAGGTCGTTGAGGTTTCTGATCTGCAGCTCGGCGAACAGCACGTTGAGCGCGCCGTTGATGTTGGCCAGCCAGAGCAGCGGCCGTATGGCCCCGTTGGGGAAGACGGCGACGGTCAGGAGGTAGAAGGCCCAGACCGCGGCGAAGCAGAGCAGCTCGTGCGCCAGGGTCGTGAAGGAGGAGATCCTGACCCACGCGACCTGGGCGACGCAATACGCCAGCAGCGCCGCCCAGAGGGCGCCGAAGAGGTCGATGCCGAAGTCGATCCGGTCGCGCCCGTACCGGAACAGCCGCCATCCCGCCACGAGGAGCGCCGCCGCGATCGGCAGGCCCGTCACCGTCCACTTCATGATGTGCAGCGTGTCGGCGAACGACACTCCGGAGTAGATCAGGTTGGGGAGCGCCAGCGCCACGAACCACAGAGGGACCAGCAGCGCCGGCGGAACGAGGGGAACGGATGCGGGGAGCACGACGCCCGCATTGTGCTTGGCCGCTCTGCCGGGGACCGGCCTGGATCGGGAATCCGCCAAACGGAACACAACCTTTCGACCGTATTCGGTCAGGAATTTTCAAACGACAAACGTCCTTTGCCCATAGGCCTCCATGTTAAGGACGAACGGGCAAAAGCGACATCGGTCAACCTTCTTAAAATCCATCAGGATTTTACCGCATTTTGGTCGGGAAAGCCACGCGCCGGGCGGTTCCGTTCGAAGGGGGCCCCGCCGTCCGAAAAAATGCGTCGCTCCCCGAATGCCCGCGAGGTTCGATCCGGAGTGGGACCGGAGCTATAATGGACGGACGGGAACCCGACCACGGGAGGTGGAGAGATGTTCGTCCAAAGGATCCGGGCCCTGGTCCGGAAGGAAGGACTGCAGATCGTGCGCGACCCCAGCAGCATCGTCATCGCGTTCGTCCTGCCGGTCACCCTGCTCTTTCTCTTCGGATACGGGCTCTCCCTCGACGCCAGGGACATCCGGCTCGGGATCGCCCTGGAGGACGGGGGACATCCCCCGCGGGACCTGGCCCGGCGGTTCCTCGGCAACCCCTATTTCAAGCCCGACCTCGCCGCCTCGCGTCAGGACCTGATCCCCGGGCTCCTCACCGGCGACCTCAGGACCGTCCTCGTCATCCCCCAGGGAAGTTCGGCCGCGCTCCACTCCGGGCAAAGGGCCTCCCTTCAGCTGCTGACCGACGGGAGCTATCCCAACTCCGGCGCCCTGGCCGAGAACTACACGCTCGCCGCGATCCTCCAGTGGGGGGGCGAGCTGTCCCGGACCGCGCTGCCCATCCCCGTCGAGCCGCACTTCCGCTACAACGACGAACTGGAGAGCCGCTACTCGCTCATCCCCGGAATCGTGGCGGTCATCATGGCCCTGATCGGGACGATGCTCACGGCCCTGGTCGTGGCGCGGGAGTGGGAGCGCGGGACGATGGAGGCCCTTTTCGCCACGCCCGTCAGCGCGCTGGAGCTCCTGCTGGGCAAGCTGATCCCCTACTACCTGCTGGCGATCTTCTCCACGTTCTTCAGCCTGGCCCTGGCCGTGTCGCTCTTCGGCGTCCCGTTCCGCGGCTCGCTGCTCACCCTCTTCTGCGTGGCGTCGCTCTTCATGATGTCGGCCCTGGGGCAGGGGCTCATCATCTCGACGCTCTCCAAAAACCAGTACGTCGCCTCCTTCGCCGCGCTGCTCTCCGCGTTCCTGCCCGTGGTGCTGCTGTCCGGCTTCATCTTCGAGCTGGACTCCATGCCGTTCCTCCAGAGGGCGATCGCGGCCGTCCTGCCGGCGCGCTACCTGGTGACCTGCCTCCAGACCCTGTTCCTGGCCGGGGACGTCTGGCCGCTCCTGATCCCCAACATGATCCGGCTGGGGCTCCTGGGGGTCCTCTTCCTGGGGCTGACCCTCAGCCGGACGCGAAAACTGCTGGCCTGACGCCATGTTTGGCCGCATACGCGCCCTCGTCGTCAAGGAGTTCTACGCCGTCCTTCTGGACCCGAAGACCCGCTTTCAGGTGTTCGTCGGGCCCTTCGTCATGCTCTTCCTGTTCAGCTTCGCCATCACCATGGAGGTGAGGAACGCCTCCCTGGCGATCCTGAACCAGGACAACGGGGACCTGGGCCGGAGGCTCGAGGCGGCGTTCACCGCGAGCCCCGCCTTCACGCGTTCCTTCAGCATCTCGAGCGTTCGGGAGATCGAGCCGGTCATCGCGGAGCAGAGGGCGCTGATGGTCCTGCGCATCCCGGAGGACTTCTCGGCCTCCCTGATGCGGGGCGTCCCGGCGCCCGTGCAGGTGATACTGGACGGCCGAAAGGCCAACGCCGTTCAGATCGCCTACGGCTACGCCTCCCAGATCGCGGGCCGCTTCGCCCGGACGCTCCGAAAGACCGTCACCGGGGCCGACGCGCTCCTCTCCATCGAATCGCGCCAGCTCTTCAACCCAAACCACGACTACCTCTGGTTCACCCTGCCGGTGCTCCTGGTGGTGCTGACCCAGATGCTGGCCCTCGTGGTCTCGGGCATGAGCGTCGCGCGCGAGCGCGAGCTCGGGACGTTCGAGCAGCTGCTCGTCTCGCCCCTCTCCCCCTGGGAGATCGTGATCGGAAAGACCCTGCCCGCGGCGGCGATCGCCTTCGGGATCGGGATCGCCATCCATCTCCTGGCCCGGACGGTCTTCGGCGTGCCCTGCCTGGGGAGCCTGGGGCTGCTGGCCTTCAGCTTCCTGCTGTTCATCCTGGCCTGCACCGGCGTCGGGCTCTTCATCTCCTCGCTCTGCAGCACGCAGCAGCAGGCGTTTCTGGGGGTGTTCACCTGCATGGTGCCCTTCGTGCTCCTCTCCGGGTTCGCGACGCCGATCGAGAACATGCCGGACCCGCTGCAGGCCCTGACCCTGCTGAACCCCGCCCGACACGTGATCGTCATCGCCCTCGGCGTCTACCTCAAGGACATCCCCCCGGGCGAGGTCATGGCCCAGCTCCTCTGGCTGGGCGGGATCGCCGCCGCGACGCTCGGCTCCGCCGGATGGTTCTTCAAACGCAGGATACAGTAGCCCGCCCGGGGCTTCCGGCCCCGGTCCCCTGGAGAAAGGAGTCTTTGCCATGAAAAAAACGTTCGCCCTCCTGCTCGCGGCCCCGGTGGCCGCGCTCGGTCTGCTCTATGCGACCGGGGAGCTCGACGGACTGCTCGTCCGCCTCCGCAACGCCGATCCCGGCCGCATCCGCCTCTACGGCAACGTGGAGATCCGGCAGGTGCTCCTGGGCTTCCGCGTCTCCGGACGCATCGAGGAGGTCCACCGCGAGGAGGGCGAGAGGGTGGTCTCCGGCGATCTTCTGGCCGCCCTGGACCCGCTTCCTTACGAGATCAAACGGACGGAGGCCCGTGGGGCCATGCTCCAGGCGAAGGCCGCCCTGGACAAACTGCACAGCGGGTTCCGCACCGGAGAGGTGCGGGAGGCGGCCGCGCAGCGCGATCGGGTCCGGGCCGCGCTGAACCTCGCGGAGAAGGACTACGAGCGCATTTCGAACCTCTTCGCCCGGAAGGCCGTCGCCAAGAACGATCTGGACCGGGCGACGTCGCAGCGCAACGCCCTGCGGGCGGAGCTCTCGGCGGCGGAGAACGCCCTGGCCCTGATGCGCGAGGGCTACAGGAAGGAGGACGTCGAGGCGGCCGAGGCGGCCTACGAGACGGCCGGGGCCCGCTTCAAGGCGGCCGAGATCGCCCTGGCGGACACCAGGCTCTACGCTCCGGCCGAGGGCACCATCCTGACCCGCGTCACCGAGCCCGGCACCGTCGTCGGTGCGGGGCAGGTCGTCTACGCCCTGGCCCTCGAGCGGCCCATCCAGGTCCGGGCCTACATCCCCGAGCCGGCACTGGGACGGGTCGAGGTGGGCATGCCGGCGCGGATCGTCACGGACTCCCACCCCGACGAGCCCATCGAGGGCAAGCTGGTCTTCATCTCCCCGACGGCCGAGTTCACCCCCAAGCAGGTGCAGACCGAGGACCTGCGCACCGATCTGGTCTACCGCGTCCGGATACTGGTGGAGGACGACGGCGGACGTCTCAAGAACGGCATGCCCGTCACCGTCCTGATGGAGGCCTCGGGCGACTCCGGCCCCTCGGCCCCGAAATGAGCGCCGCCGAAAGGGGCGCCGCTCCCGCCGAAAAGCGGGCCTGGCCTGCGGGCGGTTCCGAGATCGTCATCCAGGACCTGGTCCGGTCCTTCGGCCCCGGACGTCCCGCGCTCGGAGGGATCTCCGCGCGCATCGGGGGCGGACGGATCACGGGGCTGGTCGGGCCGGACGGTGCGGGCAAGACCACGCTGCTGCGCCTGGTCTGCGGCCTGCTGGCGCCGACCGGGGGACGGATATCGGTACGGGGGAACGACACGGTCTCGGCCGCCCCGGCCATCCAGGAACAGGTCGGCTACATGCCGCAGCGGTTCGGGCTCTACGAGGACCTCACGGTCATGGAGAACCTGAGCCTCTACGCCGACCTGCGCTCCGTGCCCCGGGAGGAGCGGGCCGAACGCTACGAGGAGCTGCTCTCCTTCACCAGCCTGAAGCCCTTCACGGGTCGGCTGGCGGGTCGGCTCTCCGGCGGCATGAAACAGAAGCTGGGCCTGGCCTGCACGCTGCTGTCCCGACCGCCCGTCCTGCTGCTCGACGAGCCGGGGGTGGGCGTGGACCCCGTGGCGCGCCGCGAGCTGTGGCGGATGGTCCGCGCGCTTCTGAGCCCGGAGCGGATCGTCGTCTGGAGCACCGCCTATCTGGACGAGGCGGAGGCCTGCGACACGGTCCTGCTCCTGAACGAGGGCGATCTGCTCTACGACGGGACGCCCGAGGCTCTGGCGGAGCGCGTCGAGGGGAAGGTCTTCCTGCTGACCGGCGCCGGCGAGGAGCGCCGGACGCTGATCGCGCCCCTGATGGAGCACGCGGAGACCCTAGACGCGGTGATCCAGGGCTCGAGCGTGCGCGTCCTGACGAGCGACGGAGGGGCGAAGCTGAGGGGACGGCTGGAGGCGCTCTCCGGGCAAACCGGCCTGCCGCTCGGGATCCGGCCCGCGTCTCCCCGTTTCGAGGACGCGTTCATGCAGCTCCTGGGCGGGGCCCGGCGCGGCAGCGAGGCGGTAGCGGATTTCTTCGAGGAGAAGCGCGGCAACGGGACTCCGGTGGAGGCCAAAAACCTCACGAAGCGGTTCGGGGACTTCACCGCGGTGGACGACGTCTCCTTCGCCATCGGCCGCGGCGAGATCTTCGGCCTGCTGGGGCCGAACGGGGCCGGAAAGTCCACCACGTTCAAGATGATGTGCGGCCTGCTCACCCCCACGGAGGGCAGCTGTGCCGTGTCCGGACTGGATTTCAGGACGGCGCCCGGCGACGCGCGGGCGAAGCTGGGCTACATGGCCCAGAAGTTCTCGCTCTATGGGGAGCTGACCGTGCTGCAGAACCTGCGGTTCTTCTCGGGCATCTACGGCCTGCGGGGAAGGGCGGGCCAGAGCGCCGTGGAGCGCGTGATCGAGACGTTCGACCTCGGACCCTACCTCGCCTCCCCCGCCGGCGAGCTCCCCCTGGGCTTCAAGCAGCGCCTGGCGATGGGCTGCGCGGTCATGCACGGACCGGACGTCCTGTTCCTGGACGAACCGACGAGCGGCGTGGACCCGGTGACGCGCCGCGAGTTCTGGACCTGCATCAACAGCTTCGCGCTGAAGGGTGTCACCGTGATGGTGACGACGCACTTCATGGACGAGGCGGAGTACTGCGACCGCATCGCGCTGATCTACCGCGGAAGAAAGATCGCCTCCGGCTCGCCGGACGCGCTCAAGCGGTCCGTGCGCATCGACGGGATTCCGGACCCGACGCTGGAGGAGGCGTTCATCGCCCTGATCGGGCGGCAGGATGGGGAGGATCGGTAATCCGACCAAATCGTCCGGGGGTTTCCTCCTACCGCATCAGGGCGTAGCGCTCGACGGGGGCGAAGGCGTCGGTGAACGCGGGCACGGACGCCTCGAAGGGCAGGAGCCACTGGTGGTCCAGCAGCTTCAGCATGGCGGGCTCCGGGGCCGGCGGCACGGTGGGCATCTCCCCGGACCGGAAGGCCACGATCATCAGGTTCTGGCGGGACAGCGCATACTTGGGGTCCGGAGCGGACGCCGGGAAGATCAGCAGCCTCGGGAAGACGGACTCGAGCGCCGCGTAGATCCCGTGAAAAACACCGCTGCGGGAGCCGTAGAGGGAGGCGATGACGTTGACGATCAACAACCCGTCGGGAGCCAGCAGGTCCCGCATGCGCTCCGCGGCCTCCACCGTGGTCAGGTGGAAGGGGATCGAATACCACGACCCGAAGACGTCCATGAAGACGGAGTCGTAGGCACCGATGCGCTCGGGGTCCCGAACGGCGCGGTTCAGAAAGGCGCGCGCGTCCTCGTGAAAGATGCGGAGGCGCGGGTCCTCGGGCAGCACGAAGTAGCGGCGTGCCGTCTCCGTGACTCCGGGATCCAGCTCGACGACGTCGAACGAGACCCCGGGGCGCTCCGCCAGGACGTGTCGGGGCACGCAGTAGGCCCCGCCGCCCAGCATCAGGACCCGCTGCGCATCGGGCTTGAAGTGGAAGGCCAGATCGTAGAACTTCGTGTAGTCGCTAACCAGCTCGTTCGGGTCGTCCGTGTACATCAGGGACTGTGCCCCCTGAGGGTCCGTCATCATGATCCGGACGCGCCGGCCGTTCGCCTGATTGCTCTCCACGACGGAGATGTGGTTGTAGGGGGTCTCGATATGGACGCCCACAGGCGCCATCGGCATCCCCCCGGACCCGGCCGCAAGCGCGGACCCGGCGAGCACCAGAAAGGCCGAAAGGGAGCCCTTCCAAATCGGGCGATGAAGCAGCAGGGCCAGGACGGCCAGGACGGCCGAGAGCAGCAGCAGGATGACCCCGGACGGGACCAGCGAGATCAGCACGAACCCGCCCAGGAAGGTCCCCAGGATGCTGCCCGCGGAGGAGAGCGCCGAGAAGCGCCCCACCGTTCCGCCGGAGGACCCGACGTCGTGCAGGGCAAGGCGGACGACGAAGGGCGACACCATCCCGAGCAACAGGCTCGGCAGGGCGAAGATCGAGAGCGCCGCCGCCACCGAGGCCAGGTAGAGATTCAGGTCCAGCCCGCTCAGGAAGGACAGGACGGCGTTCCCCGCCCCCGCCAGCGCCCCCGTCGAGACCGCGGACGCAAGGACGATCCTCGCCAGCACGCGCCGGTGCGGATGCCGGTCCGCCAGGATTCCGCCCATCCAGTTTCCCGCACACAGGCTCGCCATGACGACCCCGATCAGGGCGGTCCATACGATCAGGGAGGTCCCCAGAAACGGGGCCACGAGCCTCGAGCCCGTGAGCTCCAGAACCATGACGCCCGCACCGCAGAGAAAGGCGGTGACCTCCAGCATGCCGAATCCCCGAGCCGCAGGCGGCCCCTTCCGATCGCTCCTTCCGTCCTCCCCCCGCAGGGGTACGTCGTCCGAGGACGGCAACGTCTCCGCGGACATCTGAGAAAAATTAGTCTCCATGAGAGCTCGAACCCATCGTCATGAAAAGATCACTCCTGTATTGCGGCTGAAGAACGCAGCCGTGCGCGGCAGAATTCCAGGGCGCCCCACACGAACGAAACCAACTTGCGCGTGCCCCCTCGAAGAACTCCCCTGGGGGATTCCGGACGGCCCCGGTCTTGAAACCCGACCGGGAGTCCGGCACAAAGCCCCCGACCCGGCGAATCCACCGTACGGCAACGCACGGTTTCCCATTCTACCAGAGAGCGGGGAGGAGGACGAGGGCAAAACGCTCAGCGCGTCCAGGTCCCCGGGACGAAGAGCAGGATCACGGCAAAGAGTTCGAGCCGGCCGGCCAGCATGCAGAAGGAGAAGAGCCACTTGACCCCGTCGGGCAGCCAGGCGAAGTTCTCGACCGGTCCCAACGAGGCGAGTCCCGGCCCCACGTTGCTGAGGCAGGCGATGACCCCGGACAGGGACGTCATGAAATCCAGTTTCGGGTCGCCGAAGGCCGTCACCGCCAATGTCGAGATCACCAGAATGGCGATGTAGAGCATGAAGAAGGCCGTCACGGAGCTCAGGGACCGGCGCGAAACCACCTGCCCGTTGACCCGCGTATTGACGACCGCCCTGGGATGCAGCAGGCTCCAGATCTCCGCACGGATCTGCCGCCCCAGAAGCAGGAAACGGACGACCTTGCAGCCCCCGCCCGTGGAGCCCGCGGAGGCGCCGAAGACCATCAGCAAGAGAAGAAGAAAGCGCGTGAACTCGGGCCAGAGGTCGTAGTTGGTCGTGACGAACCCCGTGGTGGTCATCAGGCTGACGACGTGGAAGGCCGCGCTGCGCAGCGCCGGCTCCACCCGGTCGAAGAACCCCCCGCGAAGCAGAAAGAAGGCGATCGCAACCGAGGCCGCGACGGTCAAGGCGGCGTACCAGCGCAGCTCCTCGTCGCGAAGGGCACTGCGCGCCCGGCCCGTCAGGATCAGAAAATGCAGGGAGAAATTGACCCCGGACGCGAACATGAACAACGTGACCACCCATTCGATATAGGCGCTGCCGAAATGGGCTATCGAGGCGTTCTTCGTGGAAAAGCCGCCCGTCGCGATCGTCGCGAAGCTGTGGGTCAGGGCGTCGAAAAATCCCATCCCCCCCAGCATCAGCAGGACGGTCTCGAGCCCCGTCAGGAGGACATAGACCCCCCAGAGGAAGAGGGCGGTCTGCTGGACCCTGGGGGTGAGCTTCTCGGGCGTCGGACCGGGGACCTCCGCCTTGTAGAGCTCCATCCCGCCGACCCCCAGGAAGGGAAGGACGGCGAGGCTCAGGACGATGATGCCCATCCCGCCGAGCCAATGGGTCAGCCCGCGCCAGAACAGGATGCCCCGGGGCGTCCCCTCGATCCGGGCCAGGATGGTGGCGCCCGTCGTGGTGAACCCGGACATGGTCTCGAAGAAGGCGTCGACGTAGGATGCCGCCACGCCCGAGAACAGGTAGGGCAGGGCCCCCACGGCCGAGGCGATCACCCAGGAGAACCCCACCACGGCGATGGCCTCCCGTATGCCCAGCTCCTCGTAGTCGGCCCTGCGCTTGCCCACCAGGAAAAGGAGAAGGCTCACCATCAGGCCGACGGCGAACGACGCCAGCAGAGGGACCCGGTCCCCCGAGCCGTCGTAGAGCGCCCACCCCAGGGGCAGGAGCATGAAGAGCGAGACGATCAGGGAGACGAGCGAGAGCACGCGAAGGACGATTCCCAACCTCATGGCGCCATACCGCCGAAGAGTTCCACCGCCTCCCGCATGAGGGCCGTCGAGGCGAACAGGATGAGGTGATCCCGCGGCTGCAGGCGTGTCGTCCCGGTCGGGACCGAGATCTCCTGTCCCCTCCCCAGCAGCGCCACCAGGACCCCCTTGGGCAGTCCCAGCTCCGCAAGGGGGATGTCCACCAGTCCGCTGTCCTCCGGGAGGACGATCTCCAGCATCTCCGCATCGATCTTCTCGATGATGGAGAGAGCCCGCGTGTGGCCGGGATAGCGGATGGTCCGGAGGATCACCGAGGCCAGGGCCTCGTTGAGGTCCACGACGGCATCGACCGGCATGTAATTGGGCATGTCATGGTAGAGGTGCCGACGCACGACCGCGATGCTCTTGTGAGCGCCCATGGACTTGGCGATCGCGGCGTAGATGAGGTTGACCTCGTCCGAGGAGGTGGCGCAGACGTAGCCGTCCGCCTCTTCGATGCCCTCCTCCAGCAACAGGGCCCGGTCGGCCCCGTCCCCGTTCAGAACCAGGGCCTCGCCCAGCTCGCTGGCCAGCTTCTCGCACTGATGCGGGTCCTGATCGATCAGGCGGATTTTGACGTTGCCGTACTCCTTCTGGAGCCTCTGGACCACCTGATAGCCCAGTTTGCCCCCTCCCACCACGAACACCTTGCGCAGCGGCCGCGAGCTCTTGAGCTGAAAGAGCTTCTCCAGCCTCCAGACCTGCTCCCGATAGGAGACGACGTAGCACAGATCCCCGGCCCTCAGCACCGTATCGCCGTCGGGGACGATGGGCTCCTCCTCCGAACGCTCCACGTAGACGACGATGGCGACGAGGTCGGGATGGTCCATGCGGATCTGCTTGAGGGATCGGTCGACCAGGGGCGACTCCTCGGCGATGCGAAAGGCGTAGATGGCGGCGCGCCCGCCCAGCAGTTCGGCGGTCCGGACGGCCGTGCTGACCGACAGAAGCTCCAGGATCTCCCGTGCGACGGACCGCTCGGGCGAGATCATGAGGTCGATGCCGAGCTCCTGCCCCCAGGTCGGGGAGTCCGTGAACTCCAGGCCCCGAACCCGGGAGATGACCCTGCGGACCCCCGCGTGGCGCGCGATCCAGCAGGAGAGCATGTTGACCTCGTCCCGGTTCGTGCAGGCCACGAGAAGGTCGACGTTGCAGCCCTCCCGGACCCCGGCGTCGTAGAGCACCTGGGGCCGGGCCCCGTTGCCGCAGACGACGCGGACGTCCAGCTCGGCCGCCGCATGTTCCGCGCGCTCCTCGTTCTGTTCGACCAGATTGACGTCGTGCCCCTCCGCCGCCAGGGTGGCGGCTACGCTGCGCCCGATCTCGCCCGCGCCGACGATGACGATGTTCATGAGCGGTATGGCTCCCAGGTACAGGAAAATGCGGTCAAAGGCCGGTCCGATTCGCGGTCGCCGACGATCTCGTAGGCGAACGTCCTCGTCCCGTCCGGGCCCGGCGCCCCGATCTCGCGGGACCGGACCGTCGGGGACTCGCCCCACCGTGCGCTCGCGCGGAACGAGGCGGACAGCGCCCGCGGGCTGTAGGCCATGAGGTCGATGGGCGTCGCCTCGAAGACCCACTCGAAGTAGACCGCATGGTTGACGTGTCCATTGCCGTCCAGATCGTGAAAACGGACCGGGTAGACGGCCTCGTGCACCTCGCCTCCCGAGGCGTCGGGGGAGGGGATGTCCCGGAAGTCGGGGTCGATCGGCTCGGAATCGCGGAGCAAAAACTCCGGAAGGTGGGCGGAGGGCCGTACGGGGCGCCCTGCGGCCAGATCGATCAGCAGCCAGGAGGTCTTGGCCCAGACCAGAGGGTCCCCCGCAGGCGTCTCCACCTGAAAGACGCGCAGAGTGCGGTAGCCGTGATTCACGTCATGGTAGGTTCTGACGACGAAAGGCTCGTCCAGCGCGGGCAGGCGGCGCAGCAGCTCCATCTCGTAACGCAGCAGGACCCAGGAATAGCCGCGTTCCAGCATCTGCATGGGACTGCCCTCGAGCTCGGCCACCGCCAGGCTGGCGGTATCCTGCAAATGGTCCAGCAGGCCCCGCAATTTCAGCTCGTTGTTGCACGACGCGACGGCCGGCAGCACCGTAAGTTTCCGAACGTACATCCTCAGTTTCGCTCCTTCAGCCGCTCGACGGCCCTGTGCAGCGCCTCCAGGAAAAGTTCGATCTCCTGGGGCGTCGTGAAATAACCCGGGGAGACCCTCAGGCTTCCCTGGGGGAAGCTGCCCAGGGTCCTGTGGGCGACGGGCGCGCAATGCAGGCCCGGACGGGTCTCGAATCCCTCCTGGGAGAGCGCGTCGGCCAGCATGCCGTTGTCCACTCCATCGACGTTCAGCGCGAGGACCGAAAGACGGCCCTCCATGCTCCGACGCCCGTAGAGGACGACGCCCCCGACTCGGGCAAGCCCCTCCATCAGGCGCTCGCCCAGCTCGTGTTCGCGGGCCGCGATCCGGTCCAGCCCGGTCTCGGCGATCCAGCCCAACGACGCATGGAGCCCGATGATCCCCGGCAGGTTGGGCGTCCCGGATTCGAAGCGGTCCGGAAGCTCCCGGGGCTGTTCCTCCATGTGCGAATAGCTTCCGGTCCCACCGAGGACCAGAGGTTCGACCCGCTCGGCGAACTCAGGATTCCAGAGGACTCCGCCCACGCCCTGCGGCCCCATCAGCCCCTTGTGGCCGGTGAAGCAGAGGGCCGCGAGACCCAGGGAAGCCGCGTCGATGGGGAGCACCCCCGCGGTCTGCGCGCTGTCCAGAACCAGGGGGACCCCTGCCGCGGAACAGAGCGCCGCGATCTCCCCGAGAGGCTGTATCGTGCCGCAGACGTTGCTGGCGTGAGCCAGGACCACGAGGTCGAAACGCCGCGACGACAGGGCCTCCGACAGGGCACGAGGGTCGAGCGCCCCGTCGGCCCCGCAGGGAAGAAGCGTGACCGCGACCCCGGACGCTTCGAGGGCCCTCAGGGGGCGTACGACGGCGTTGTGCTCCATCGAGGAGGTCAGAACGCTCATTCCGGGCCGGAGAAAACCGCGCAGCACGACGTTGAGGGCCTCCGTGACGTTCGCACAGAAGGTCACCCAGCGCGGGTCGCCCCCCTCCCAGCCCCCGAGCAGGGCGGCGAGACGGAACCGGCAGTCCAGCACCGAGTTCAGGGTGCCCATGTCGCGCGAAGACGAGGTCCCGCGGCCGAGGTTTGCGCCCCCGCGGGACAGAAAGTCCGCCATAGCCGCCCCCACGCTGGGCGGCTTCGGCCAGGTCGTCGCGGCGTTGTTCAGGTAGACCGACGCCATAGAGAGACCCCCTTCCCGAAAAATTACGGTGTCGTTCGCATCATGATATCATTAACTCTCCGAGTGCGCGCTCCGTCCGATCGGTCGAGGAGCGGGGAACGTCGGTCCGGCGTGGGGATTCCCCCGGTTATCCACAGCATTCGCGGGTTTCGCCTGTGGATAAGTGTATAATCAGGGCGGACCGGCATGGAAAAAGGACCGAGATGTGGACAGATTTGTGTACCCCCTGAGGAAACCGGTGAAAACCGGGCTCAGATCGACAAGCGACGAGGGCCCCGGTCGCGGCTTTCGTCCGAACGACCCGTCGCTCGGAGGAGATGAGGTCCTCCCGTGATTTTCAGTGCGACAACTCCATCACAGGGGTGAAACGGATTGCAAAAGGACACGAAGAACCTGAAGGAACTGTGGGACGAGATCGTCGGGGGCGCCGACCTGCCCGAGGGGGCGGTGTCGCTCTGGCTGACGACCTGCATGCCCGTGGCGCTGGAGGAGGACGAGCTGGTCGTCGACACGACCAACCCCTTCACTCAGGAGTACATCACGAAGAACTTTCTGGAGGCGTTGAACCGATCCGCCCGGAACGGGGACAACGTGAAGCGCATCCGCCTGAAGGCCAGCGTCCATCCCGAGGGGGAGGACAAGCGGAAGGAGTGGGTGGCCCGCGCCGAGGAGGCGTCGCGGAGCCGGAACGAACCGGGATGCAATCTGAACCCGCACTACACCTTCTCCACCTTTGTCGTGGGAAAATCCAACCGGCTCGCCCACGCCGCCAGCCTGGCCGTCGCGGAGATGCCGGGGAAGGCGTACAACCCGCTCTTCATCTGGGGCGGCGTCGGGCTGGGAAAGACGCACCTGATGCACGCCATCTGCCATTACGCGCTCTCGCGTTCGCAGGGTCTGAGGGCGCTCTACCTCAGCGCGGAGAAGTTTCTGAACGAGTTCGTCCAGGCCATCGGGTCGTCGAAGATGTCCCAGTTCAAGGACCGCTACCGCAACGTGGACATCCTGCTGATCGACGACATTCAGTTCCTCGGAAACAAGGGGCAGAGCCAGGAGGAGTTCTTCCACACCTTCAACACCCTCCACGAGGGCAACAAGCAGGTGGTGATCTGCTCGGACCGCCAGCCGTCGGAGCTCCAGAACATCGAGGACCGGCTGATCAGCCGCTTCGCCTGGGGGCTCGTGACGGACATCCAGCCGCCGGATCTGGAGACGCGTATCGCCATCCTTCAGAAGAAGGCCACGTTCCGGGAGTACGACATGCCCGACGAGGTCATCCATTTTCTGGCGCAGCACATCCCCAGCAACATCCGCGAGCTGGAGGGGGCCCTCAACCGCGTCATTGCCTGTGCGGAGCTGTCCGGAGAGCCCATCACCATCGACCAGACGTCCGTCTGGCTCAAGGATATCCTCCGCATGGACCTGAAGGGCCCGGTGACAATCGAGAGCATCCAGGCCGTGGTGGCGGAGAGCTTCGGGATGAGCCCGGACGATCTCGCGAGCTCCAAGCGCACGGCCGACATCGCCCTGGCGCGCCAGATCGCCATGTACCTCTGCAGGGAGCTGACGGAGCTCAGCCTCCAGAAGATCGGGCACGCCTTCAGAAAAAAGGACCATACGACCGTCATCCACGCCCAAAGGAAGATCGGGCAGCTCATCAAGGGCGACCCCGACGTCAAGCGCACGGTGGACAACATACGGAACAAGCTGTGAAAACGGCGGGGACAACTCTCGATTGTCCACAGGCCGACTTCCCCGAACCGACGGCCGCACACAAAATCCACAGGCCGTTCACGGCGCATCCACAGGAATTTCACAGCGGACAAAACGCGTGAGCGGCGGACGGCGGACGGGATATCCACAGACTTGTTCAGCACTACTGCAACTACTGTCACCTTAAAAAAAGAAAACGGAACGGGTTGTTCGCAACATCCTCCTCCACAGTCCCAAGGAGCCGCAGGACCGCGACCAAGGCGAGGACCGTGAGAGACGAACGCGAGACCACAGGAGGGAACGGTGCAGACGATGAAAATAGAGCTCGACCGGTTGGAGTTTCTCAAGGCCTGGCAGATGGCCGAGCGCTCCAGCAGCACAAAAAGCACGATCAGCGCGGTGAGCGGCATTCTGATCACGGCCTCGGAGGCGGAAACCCACCTTCAGGCAACGGACTTCAAGACGGCGATACGCTGCCTGGCCCAGGGCGTCCGTACCGTCTCCCCAGGCTCGGCGGTCCTGCCGGTCCGCCTCTTCGGAGAGTTTCTCAAGAAGATGCCGCTCGACACGATCTCCCTGGAGATCGCCAACGAGAGGGGGACGCTCTCGGCGGGCCGGAACCGGACCCGCTTCGCCACGTGGCCCGTGTCGGAATTCCCGGGAATCCCCCGCAGCGACGGTGCGGATCCCCTGTGCGACCTCCTCGCGGCCGATCTCGTGCGGGCCATCACCGAGGGAGCCGTGGCCAGCTCCACCCCTGCCGACTTCCCGAAGTACCTGGGCACCTGTCTGCTGAAGATCCAGCAGAACCGGCTCAAGGTCGTCTCGACGGACGGCAAGCGCCTCTCGCTCTCGCAGTGTCCCTGCGAGGCTGAGGCCGACGCGGAGCTTCTGCTCCCGGTCCCGGCCCTCAGAGAGTTGGGGCGCCTCCTGGCGGGCGGCGACCCGGAGGCCCGCACGCAGGTCCTGTACGACGGCTCCACCGCCTGGTTCAGGATGGGGGACCTGGAGTTCTCCGTCCGCCGCGTGGAGTCGTCCTTCCCGAACTACGAGAAGATCCTGACGCCCGGGGCCTCGACGACGCTCAGGATTCGTCGGGACGAGCTGCTCCCGGCCCTCGAGCGCATCGACATCATGGTGCGCAACACCCTGACCCGCCTCGTGGTCCTCAACCTCTCGCCCGGCGGGGAGTTCCGCCTGAGCGGCCGGGCCCCCGAACTGGGCACCACGGTGGAGGTCCTGGACGGAAACGTCGACGGCGATCCGCTGCGGGTCGGCTTCAACGTCGGCTTTCTCCAGGACGGCCTGAAGGCCCTCGGCAGCGGCGAGATCCGCCTGGAATTCAACGGCGAGGAGGGACAGACGAGGCTGCTTCGGGAGGGCTCGGAGGATTTCCTCTACATGCTCATGCCCGCTCGGCTGAGTCCTCAGGATCTGACCGACGACGAGGAATCCCCTGAGGGACTCGAGGACGTCGAGGGACCCGTCCCGGAGGAGGAGCCGTTCTGACCGCAGCCCTCGAGGGGGTCTGAAATGCGGTTCGAGAGCAGCGCCGTCAGGAACTTTCGGAACCTCGGGGCCGCGCGCATCCCCTGGGAGCCGGGCCTGAACCTCATTCTGGGCCCCAACGGAGCCGGAAAGACCAACCTCCTGGAGTCCCTGAACCTCCTCTCCGGCTGGGGTCCCTTCACCGGAAGGGCGGGCTCGGCCGTCGCCTGGGACTCCAAGGACGGGCGCGCGCTTTTGGCCGCCCGGGCCGTCGGGGAGCGGGAGATCGAGATCTCGGCGCTCCTCTCGTCCCGAATGACGCTCAAGGCGGACGGCGTTCGGGTCAGCGGCTCGGAACTGCGGGTCCTTCTGCCCACCCTCTCCTTTCTCCCGACGGACATCGGCCTGATCGACGGCTCGCCCTCCGTGCGGCGGCTCTTTCTCGACCGGCTTTGCGCCCTCTGCATTCCGCCCTACGCGCGGCGTCTCTCCGAGTACCGGCAGCTCGTTCGGCATCGGGTCGCCCTTCTGAGGCAGGGCCGTTCCCCCCGGGGAACGACCCTGCCCTTTGCGCGCTTGGGGGGCTGGATCCTCGAGAGCCGGCGCCGGGTGCTCGCCCTCATGGCGGACCGCTCGGACGGCGAAGGGGGGCTCCTGCCCTTCCCGGTCGATCTTCGGGTCGAGCCCGAGGTCTCAGGGAACGGCAACGACTACCTGTTGGCGGCCCTGGAGGCGAGCGAGGAGCGGGAGCGCCACGCCCGGCGGCCCTTGGTCGGGCCACACCGGGACGACCTGAGCATCGTCTGCATGGGGCGGGCCGCCTGCGGCGCGCTCAGCCGGGGACAGAAGCGGCGGCTCGTCCTCTCCCTGATCCTGATGGCGGGCCGTTTCGTCGAGCGGCACCTTCGTGTCAAGCCGATCCTGCTCTTCGACGATCTCGGCGCCGAGCTGGACGCCGCGGGACGAGCCGCCGCGGGGACGGCACTCCTCGCGACGGGGTGGCAGGTCTTCGTCACTGGGACGGAACATCCGTTTCCGGAGCTTGCCGGAGGGGCCCGCGTCCACCACCTGACTTCGAAAGATACCGGCTGACCGCATTTTTTTGGAAGACACGGGACGCATCGCTTTTGGGCGTCTCCGATCGCTTCTCTGGAGGGCATTTCCTTGTTTCGAGATCGATACGACATCGTTGTGATCGGCGGGGGACACGCGGGCTGCGAGGCGGCGCTGGCCGGCGCCCGCATGGGCTGCCGCACCCTGCTGCTGACCCTAGGGGTGGACGCCACGGCGCTGATGCCTTGCAACCCCTCCATCGGCGGCCCCGCCAAGGGGCATCTGGTCCGCGAGATCAGCGCGCTTGGGGGGGAACAGGCCCGTGCGGCCGACGCCTCGACCCTGATGCTCCGGTGGCTGAACACCTCGAAGGGGGTGGCGGTTCGGGCGCTGCGCGCCCAGTGCGATCCCGTACGCTACGCGGGACACTACAGAACCCTGCTCTACACGCAGACGAACCTCGACCTGCATCAGGACGAGGTGGTCGAGCTGCTGACCGAGGGAGGGCGGGTCCGCGGCGTGCTGAGCCGTCACGGTTCGCGCTACGGGGCCCGGTCGGTCGTCCTCTGCTCGGGGACGTACCTCGGGGGCCGCGTCCACGTGGGCGAGGCCGCGTTCTCCTCGGGCCCGATGGGGCAGACCTCCGCGGACCGCCTGCTCGACTCCCTGGCGGCGCTGGGCCTGAGACAGGGTCGCATGAGGACGGACACGTCGCCCCGCCTGAACCTCGATACGATCGACCTCGCCTCCGCAGTGCCGCAGCGGTCGGAGGAGGAGCCGCTCTGCTTCGACATCTGGGGGGAGAAACGGGTTCATCGCTCGGATTACGCCTGTTGGTTCTCCCGGACGACGGAGCGCACCCACGCGATCCTCGAGCGGAACATCCACCGTTCCCCATTGACGACCGGAGCCCTGGACACCCGGGGCCCCCGGTACTGTCCTTCCATCGAGGACAAGTTTCTGCGTTTTCCGGACCGCAGGACGCACCCGATCGTCTTCGAGCCCGTCTCCTCGGACACGAAGGAGGTCTACGTCCAGAACTTCTCCACCAGCCTGCCCTACGACGTCCAGGTCGAGATGGTGCGGTCCCTGCCGGGCTGTGCGGACGCCAAGATCATCCGGCCGGGCTATGGAATAGAATATGTGTATCTCAGCCCTGATCAACTTGCACCTTCTCTCGAGAGCCGCGAGCTGAGGGGGCTTTTTTGCGCGGGACAGGTCAACGGGACCTCGGGCTACGAGGAGGCGGCGGCTCAGGGCCTTTTGGCGGGGGTCAACGCGGCCCTCTCCGCGAAGGGGGACCCGCCGGTCGTTCTGAGCCGGTCGGACGGGTACCTCGGCGTCCTGGTGGACGACCTGACGACCAAGAGCACGGAGGAGCCCTACCGGATGCTGACGAGCCGCTGCGAGCATCGCCTGTTGATGCGCTACGACAACGCCGATCGGCGTCTCTCCCCTCTGGCCCGGCGTCTCGGCCTGATCGGGGACGGGCGCTGGGCGGAGCTGGAGCGCCGCTGGGAACGGGAGGACCGTGAGGTCGCACGGCTGGAGTCGGCGCGGATCGTTCCGTCCGAGGGGACGGAGTGCCTTTGCGCCGCATTTGGATCGGAGGCCCCGAGGGAGCCGGCGACGGCCGCGGCCTTTCTGCGGCGCCGGGGGGTGACGTACCGCCTGATCGAGGCGCTCGTCCCGCCGGAGGTCCCTCTCGAGCCGGAGGAGGCCTTTTACGTCGAAACGAGCCTTCGGTACGCCGGGTACCTGGAGAAGGAGGCGCGTCTGGCCGAGCGCATGACGGGCATGGATGGAGTCCTCATTCCGGACGGGTTCGACTACGAATCGCTCGAGGGGCTGTCGTCCGAGGGGCGCCAGAAGCTCGTGCGCTTCCGCCCCCGCTCGCTGGGCGGGGCGCTGCGCATCTCCGGGGTGACGCCCGCCGATGTCCAGCTGCTGGCCGTGGTGCTCAAGCGGATGGGCCGCACCCCGGACAGGGGGTGCGCGAGATGAGGGAAGACGCCGCCCGAAACGCGATCCGTGCGGGCTGCAGGCGACTGGAGCGGGTCGCGTCCCTGAAGGAGCTGCTGGAGGGGATGGTCCCGGGGCAGAGCGATCGCATCAGGCGGCTCGAGGACCTGATGAGGAACTGGGCTGCGGTGGTGGGGCCCGGGCGGGCCCGGCTCTCGGCCCCCTACGAACTGGAGGACGGGGAGCTCCGGGTCGCCGCCGCGACCCCTCATGCTGCACAGCAGATCGGCAACATGAAAGGGAACATCCTCCGTGCCCTCAGGGAGCGCTGGGGCTTGGAGGCGGACCGGGTCCGGGTGACTCAAGGTCCGCCTCCCCTCCGGCGCCGCGTCGCTCAGGACGGACCGCGCCGCAGGCACCCGCGGGTCGTGCTCCCGCCCGAGGAGGTCGAGGCGCTCCGGTCGGCCTGTCCCGAGGCCCTGTCCGACGAGGCCGCCCTGGGCCTGGCGAGGCTCCGGGCCTTCTTCGCCCGCCGCTTCCCCCATTCCCGGTAAAGGGCGGGAACGACCCGGGGGACTTGGGGTCCCCCGGGTCGTTGTGTTTTTTGTGTTCGCTACATCCAGGGGGCGTTGTCCGCGTTCTCGTTGCGGTGCAGAAAGTACTCCATGCAGTGCACCAGGGCCCGTTCGCCCCCCAGCGAGCCGCTCTTCGAGATCATGGGGAGCCCGTCGAAGGGCCCGCCGGACAGGGACAGAAGCGTGATGCCCTCCTGGATCTCCCGTTCCAGGGTGAGGTTCTCCGCCTTGACCCGCTGGGCGATGCGCACGGCGCAGTCCCCGCCGGTGACGCACAGCCCTCCGATCTTCGTGCGGCCCATGATCTCGCGGACGGTATCCGCCATCAGGTCCATGAACCCGTCGATGTTTCCGTTCGGATAGTCGCCCCGGACGAACCTCTTGTCCTCCGTCGTCGCCGCGAGCAGGATGGACTGCCCGCAGCGCAGCAGGGGCTCCGCCTCGTCCGCTGCCCTCACGCGGTGCTGGTCGGCCTGATCGGTTCCGAGCCCTGCGGTGGAGATGCGGACGGGCTGGACGAACCCGTTTTCCATGAGCTGGCGCGCCTGGCGGACGCTTCGCGGGTGGGCCGTCCCGACGACGAAGACGAAGGGTCTCGCCGCCCTCGCCAGGGCTTCGGCGAGGCCCACGGACCCCACCCAGAGCACGTCCTTGGCGGGCCGGGCCTTCAGGGCCCCGCGCACGATCATCCGCAGGTCCTCGTCGTTCTCGGCATCGAAACAGCAGCAGCCCTTGTTCTGGAGGATTTCTGCGGTCATGCCCTCCCGGATCTGGTCGCGCAGGACCTCGCGGGGGTGCAGCCCCGCCTGCGCCAGCAGCTCCGTCGTCGCGGCCGAGCTGGCGGACTGAAAGGTGGTCACGGTGAGGGGCGACATCCGCTCCTGCCTGTCCAGGTAGACGGTCCCCTCCTCGATCGCCTTGCGGCTTCGGGAAAACGCGGTGGCGACGACGATGGTGTCGAACCCCAGTTCCTGTGCCATGACGCGCACCTCGGGGCCGACATTGCCCCGGAGGCCCGGCTCGATGCGCTTGAAGAAGACGGTGCTGTCCTTCCAGGGCAGCAGATCGCGGGTGACGTTCTCGAGCTTCTGGGCGGCCCGTTCCGGGCTGTCGAAGAAGGTCTCGGTGTCCAGGGCCACGACGGAGTACTTCCTGAGGGATCCCAAAGACCCCGGGTCCAGGGTCACGGCGGTGCGGTAGCCCCCGCTCATGAATTTCGCCGCGGTCTCCACGGCTCCGGTGTAATCGTCGGCAACAACCACGTAATCGAACATGATGCGACTCCTCCTCCAGGCGGCTTGATGAAATTTTTTCGAGCTGTCCCGGCCGGACGGCCGGAATGCGGACGAAACGCGATGTCACGAATTCTTGAAGAGCGGCGCCAAGATGCGGACGACCTCCTCGCCGCGTTCCAGAGGCGGCCTTTCGTCCGCCTGCGGGTGTGCGTCCGGGGCGACCCCGAGGGCCGTACAGATCCTCCCGAGGAGGGCCGGGTGCTCCTCCGAGGGGAGGAACCCCAGAAAGTTGGTCAGAAAGTTTCTCAGGACCGTGCGCTGCTCGTCCTGCAGCCAGAACTGCAGGAACTCGCCGCAGGCCTCGGGCGTCGGGGGCGACGGCATCCAGAGCCGCCTCAGCGCATCCAGCCGGGCGTGGTCCTCCGTGGAGAGCGAGAGGTAGTCGTCCAGGCGAAGCCTCAGGGCCTCGAACTGGGCGTGGTCCTGCGGATTCGAGAGGGCACAGGCGAACTCCAGCAGGAGTGCCGCGGTGCAGTAGTCCGCGGAGAGCCGGGCCCCCATCTCCAGCGGGACGAGCAGGGCCGGATCCTCCCAGCGGTACTCCTTCCCGGCGATGCCGAGGTCCGGGAGGATCAGGTAGCCCTCCACCCGCGCGGTCTCCACCATCTTCTTGCGGTCCGTCCCCCTGGGCTTGGAATCCGGTTCGCGGACGATCCCCATCAGATCCGCCAGGGCCGCCAGGGTCGTCTCTGCGGGCTCGGAGAACGCCGCATCCGGCGCGGCGTCGCCCCGGATCCTGAGGACGAAGCCCTCCAGGTCCGGCCGATCGGAGAGCGCCGCGGCATCCTCCGCTGCGGCGGCCGGTGCGACCTCCCGCATCAGGTCCGTCCAGATCGTGACCAGAGGGGCGAAGACGTCGAGGTCCTCGAAAAAGTTGGGAAGCTCCAGCACGCCGCCGGACGCGTTTTTCTCCGAGGCGAGCGAGGGGTTCGTCGGCACGTACGCGAGGAACACGGAGGTCCTGGGACGGGTGAGGACGAACCCTCCCTTGCAGGCGCTGCGGTAGCGTGCCGAGAACTGTTCGAACAGGGCCTCGGAGTGCGGCGCGGCCGTCCCCTCCTTCGCAGCCGCGCCGTGCAGGGTCCGGGAGCCCCGCACCAGAGTGAAGGCTACGATGGCGGGAAGGGGCAGTTTGGAATTGGCGTAGGGGCCCAGCAGCATGCCCAGCAGTTCGTCCGGGACGACGGCGAGGGTCTTGCAGAAGGCGAGGAGCTGCTCCTCGGGAAGCCAGAGCTTGACGGCCATCCAGGTGACGAACCGGATCAGGCTTCCCCTCAGGCTCTCCCAGCGGAGCAACGGCATGATGCGCAGGGCCTCGCCGATGCAGACCCCCAGGTCCAGGCGATCGACCAGGACGCGTCGCTCGAGGCCGAAGAGCCACAGGGCCGGGTAGCAGAAGTGGTGAGGGGGCTGGATACGGCCTCCGGCCAGCCAAGTCAGGTAGACGCCCCGCTGCAGGGGCGTCATGGTCTCGTAGGAGGAGGCGCCGTCGGAGGGCAGGACCGTATCGGCGGACGGATACTCGACGGGCAGGGTGATGTCGATGCAGCAGGGTTCGGCGGTGCTGCTGGGCCCGTCCGACCAATAGGTCAGGGGCCCCAGGAGGACGAAGTCCCCCAGCTGAAGGGAGCCCGTCTTTCCGCACCAGCGCAGGAGCGACGGGGCCGTCTCCGCTTTTTTGCGCTCCTGCGGAGCGCCGTAGGAGTAGGGGGAGTCCCCCCCCAGGGTGGGAGGAGCCGCGGAGGAGTACGTGGCGCTCGCCACGGCGCTCGGGGAGCTGATCGGCGCGGCGGCCAAAACGGGGCTGAGCGGTTCCGGCTCCTCCTGGATGGCGGGAAGCGCAACCGTCTCGAGCCCGGAGTCCTTTTGTTCGTCCGGGACGTCCTTTCCCTCTTCCGGCGCGGGGGGCGGCGATTTTCCGAGGAGAAGGCGATCGGGCTCGTCCGCCGAGGGCGAATCGAGCTGCAGGACCTCCTCGTTGACGGCGGGCTGTGCCGAAGCATCCTCGACGGGTCCGCGCTTGGTCTGCTTGAGCAGGGCGCCGACGGCCACAACAACGACAATTCCGATCACGAGAAAAAGCACGGGGCCGCCTCCCTTTCGCCGTCTTATCCGCCGAGGTTCGCCGCGCCTTGCGCCCCTGCGGAGTCAAGGGTCTCCGCCGATTCTTTCCCTTCCGGGGCTGCGCCGCGTCGGAGGGGAGGAGGGAAAAATGGGCACCTCGAGGTTTCGAGAGATGCCTTCATTATATACGTTATCCGGATTTTTTTGGCGCGAAACGGTCCGTGCACGGGATATAATAGTTCCGCTCCCCGGGGCCGGACCGTCGGTCCGCGGGGCGGCAGGAAGGGAAGTGTGTGGTTTGAGCTGTCTGGCAACCTTCAAGACGACCAGCATGGCGCTGATGTTCGAGCGGTCCTGCAGGGAGGCCGGGATCGGAGCGCGCATTGCCCCCGTCCCGCGCAAGCTGTCGTCGAGCTGCGGCCTGGCCTGCGAGTTCCCGTGCGAGGACAGGGCGAGGGCGGAGGCGCTCGCCGCGGCGCGCAAAATCGAGGTGGCGTCCGTACACGATCTGGAAAAACTGTAGGGAGGCACGAGCCGGCTCCCTCCCAGAAACCCTCCGAAGAGCCCCCCGATGACGGCGGTGAAGATCCAGGCAAAGCCCTCCTCGCCCAGGGGAATGGCCGCCAGGGCCGTTTGGGCGTAGGCCTTGACCCCCTCGACGTTCTGCAGCCCGTAGAGGATCCCCATCAGGAACGCCCCGATGACGGCCCCTCGGTAGAGCCCGGTCCCGAACCCCCAATCGGCGAGGTTCAGGACGATCAGGACGATGGCTACGGGGTAGAGCGTGGACAATACCGGGATCGACAGAAGGATGATCTTGTTGACCCCGGCTACGGACAGCACCGCGCTGACCAGGACGATGATCCAGACCAGAGCCCTGTAGGAGAACCTTTGCCGGAGCAGCCTCTCGAAGTATTCCGACACGGTCGACACCAGTCCGATGGACGTGGTGAGGCAGGCGAAGATCATGGAGATGGAGAGGGCATATCTGCCGACCCGGCCTCCGACTGCGGAGATGAGGTTCACGGTGATGACGGCGTGGCTCTCGCTGGCCTGCCTGAAGAGGAGGCTCCCCGAGGCGCCCAGGTAGATGAGCCCGCCGTAGACGAACAGAAAGCCCAGCATGGCCACGAGGGAGGCCTTGACCGCCATGGCCAGCCCCTCGCCGGTGTTGCCGTGTCCGTGGTGCATGATGCTGCCCATGATGATCCCCGCGAAGGCCATGGAGGCCAGTGCGTCCATCGTCTGGTAGCCCCCGGTGAAGCTCATGGCGAAGACGTTCTCGACCGAGGGCTCCCCGAACCCGCCCAGCGGGACGAGAATCCCCTTCATGATGACGAAGCCCAGCATCAGGATCAGGACGGGGGTGAAATATTTTCCGATCTGCTCGATCATTTGGGAGGGATTGAGGGAGAAGTAAAGGGTGATGCCGAAGAAGACCAGGGAGACCGCTATGGCGCTCCACGAGATGCCGAGGACGCTTCCCAGTTCGAGGGAGCCCAGGAGGGGAAGCACCCCCACCTCGTAGGTCGTCGCTGCGGTCCTCGGGATGGCGAACAGGGGGCCGATGCACAGGAGGATGGCGAAGTTGAACGCCTTCGCGAAGGACGGGCTGACCTTGCCTGCGAACCTGTCGATGTCCCCTCCGGCCTTGAAGGTGGACAAAAGCCCCAGCAGGGGCATGCCGATCCCCGTCACCGTGAAGCCCATGAGGGCCATGACCCATTTTTTGCCTGCGGCGATTCCGATGTAGGGCGGAAAGATGATGTTGCCCGCGCCGAGGAACATCGCGAACAAAGCGAAACCTGTGACGAGAATCTCCTTGTTTTTTGCGTTCATGCTCTCACCGCTCCTTTGGTCTGTCCGTATTGTGTTCCGGTTTCCCGCGAGAGCCCGCGGGGGTCCATACAGGGCAGATTTGTTCCGAAAGGGCATCCTCCTCTCTGCGTCCATGGGAAGCGCTCCGTTGGCAGCGAGACGGTGAAGGACTGTATTTCGGGGAAAGGCGCCGCGGTCGCCGAGAGCGCCAGGCTCGATGCGGGCGGAGCGTCCGTGAAGCGGAACATTCGTGTTCACTCGGGCAGCGACGGGATTGGGGGGGACGAAGCAAGTTCAGGACTTTTCGCCGATTGCCGCTGCATTTGCTCCATCGGCCGTCGTGTCGGCGGGAGGGATGTCCTGGAGCTAAGCTCCTCTGATTCAGGACAACCCCCCCGCCCCAACAGGATAACAACAGATCAACGCTTGTCAAGATTGAGGGGAGAGCCCAAATCCGCAGGCTGCGACGGCTTTATCGAGGATGAAGCGCGTTATTGTATAGGTTAAGCCAATTTTGATCTTGCACCCGTTGGGTGCAGGGTGCAGCAGAAAACGTGAAAAACCTGTCTTGGTCACATGTTAAAAATCTTGCCTGCGGTTTGGGGGAGAGTTAGGTCTTCATTAAAGCGGGGGAAGCCGGCCTCCTGCGGGGTTATCGCTTTCGGCGAGGAACGCCGGAGCCCGGCCCGGAAGCGTGACCCGATATTTCTTGAGCAGACGGACGGGGTGATAGGAGAGCTTTGCGGCCCTCAGGCCGGGATCGCCCATGTCCTCCTCGCGGTTCACCCAGGTGTAGCCCGAGCCCTGATGCTTGAGAAAGAGCTGATTCAGAGCCTGGTAGCTGCCGGCATACTTCGGCAGAGCCTTCTCGAAACGGATGTCCAGGGTCTCCTCGTCGAGTTCCTCCGCGATCGTGTAGCCGATGACGGCGCCGTCCACCTTCAGCAGCGCCCCCAAAAGGGGAAAGTCGTCCCATCGCTCGAGGGCGCACCGGATCGCCAGGTCCTCGTCGTCGAGGGAGGCCCCCTCCTCCCGGAGCCGGCGCCAGTTCGACTGGAAGGCCAGAAGTTCGGGGAAATCCTCCGGCAGCAGGGGGAGGTACTCCCAGTCGTAGCCGGACAGGAAGGAACGGACGTGCGCCCTTTTCTGGGCGAACTTGCCGCCCTCCAGGGCGATGAGCTCGGAGACGGAGTGGAGGTACTCCCACTCGTCGCGGTCCTCCTCCACGTGCAGGCGGCTCCGCAGCGAGTCGGGAAACCGCTCGACGATCGCCTCCGGGACGTCCTGCAGGACGTCCCCGGGCACGAAATTGCGGTCGATCGCGCTCTCCCAGTCGACCGCATCCCAGTTTCCGATGGGCGCGCAGAACCCCGGCTTGTGCCCGTGGGAGCGCAGCCAGCAGAGCTCCCCCTCCCACGCCAGATCCAGGGGGTTTGTCCCGAGCCATCCCCATAGGGAAAAGAACGAGTACTCGGCATATCGAACGGGGGAGCGACGGTAAAGCGCGGTATAGGGTTCACGGTCCTCCCAGGTGAGCGGCCTAAAGGCGAGCATGATCGAATCCAGTCCTTCCTTGCATCCGGCATTCCCCGATGCGGTCCCGCACAGGGGCCCGTGCCGGTCGCTCCGCCGTATGCGACAGCGATTTTCCGATGTTTCCGTTATTTTAAGGGAAGCCGCAGAGGAGCGCTATCCGCAGGTCGGACCAAAGGCCGGCAAAAAGCGTCCAATTTTGGGGGCCGCCGGGCCGGGACGAAGGCACGAAAAAAAGCGGCTGCCGCTCCTGGTGCCGCTTTTTTTGTAAAAACTTTGATTTGAAGAGAGGGGGCTACTTCGCTTTCTTCTTGTTGGTCTTGACGGCCAGAACCTTCTCCTTCAGGTCCTTGCCCGGGCGGAACACGGGGACCTTCTTCGCCGGGATCTTCACGACCTTGGAGGGATCCTGCGGATTGCGCCCCTCGCGCGCGGCGCGCTCCTTAACCTCGAACACGCCGAAACCGACGAACGTGCACTTCTCACCCTTGGCGAGGGCTCCCTCGATCGAGGCAAAGACCTCCTCCACCACCGGGGTCACGTCCTTCTTCTTCAAAAGCAACTTCTCGGCAATCTCGTCAATAAGCTCAGCTTTGGTCACGACTTACACCTCCACAATAAGGATTTTTCTGCATTCTATCAGCCTTTATGAAATATGCAAGTAGTTTTGGGAGCAAAAATGACGTTGCAGCAACTTCTTAAGGCTTTTTTGATTAAAAATGAACATCAAGACCTACTTGACATGAGCCTTCAGAACCACAAAGGGCAGTTTTTCTCGTCCTTTCAGCGCCTTGGCGCTCCACTCCCTCAGGTTTTCAACTGTTACATTCCCGTAAGACAAAAGCAAGGTTCGCTTCAGGTCTCCCTGTT
This sequence comes from Fretibacterium sp. OH1220_COT-178, assembly GCF_003860125.1. Taxonomy (NCBI): domain Bacteria; kingdom Thermotogati; phylum Synergistota; class Synergistia; order Synergistales; family Aminobacteriaceae; genus Fretibacterium; species Fretibacterium sp. OH1220_COT-178. Next base: position 50,180 of record NZ_RQYL01000025.1, read on the forward strand.
ATCCTCGGCATGTCCGAACAAAACGAACGGAAAACGAAGGGAGAGCGTATGCGATGAGAAAGCGGGGCAAATCTTTTGCGGTTTGGCTGTACGGTCTGATGCTGTTTTGGGGGATGGGGGGCTCCGCGCGCGCCGGGGAGCTGACGATCAACGGGTCCACGACGATCCTGCCCTTTGCTCAGGTGGCGGTGGAACGCTTCATGGCCTCCCGTCCGGAGGTGCGCATCTCCCTGTCGGGGGGCGGCACCGGAAACGGGATCAAAGCCCTGATTGACGGGACGGCCGACATCGCCAACGCCTCCCGCGCCATCAGGCAAGGAGAGGCCGAGCGGGCGCGGGGCAAGGGCGTGAACCCGGTGCGCTTCGTGGTGGCGCTGGACTGCATCGTCCCGATCGTTCATCCGGGCAACCCCGTGCGCAGCCTGACCCTCGATCAGCTGAAGAAGATCTACACCGGCGAGATCGTGAACTGGAAGGAGGTCGGCGGGGAGGATGCGCCGATAGCGGCGGTCGGGCGCGACTCGAGCTCGGGGACCTACGGCACCTGGCAGGAGATGGTGGTGGAGAGGGGGGACGTCCAGGGCAGAAAAAGCCGGGTGGCGGCCCGGACCCAGGTCGTCGCCTCCAGCGGCGCGATGGTGGGCACGGTCGCAGGCAACCGGTTCGCCATCGGATACGACGGCATCGGATACGTCGACGACACGATTCGGGCGCTCAGCGTCGAGGGGGTCGCGCCCTCCGCCGAAAACGCCAAGGCGGGACGCTATCCGCTTTCTCGCGAACTCTACATGTACACGGCCGGGGAGCCCGCGGGGGACGCCAAGAGCTTTATCGACTACATGCTCTCTCAGGACGGGCAGAGGATCGTGGAGGACGAGGGGTTCATCCCCGTAAGCCGCTAGGAGAAACGGCCAAACCATTAAGGTCTATAAAGATCAATCGGTTTCTACTCTAAAATTTTGGAGAGAAGCACCTGCAGAACGTTCTTTCCTTGCCGCACGCCTCCTCCGGGAAGAGGGGTGCGGCCGCACGAGGAGGTGTTGTCATGAGGGAGATTCGTCGGGCTCCGTCGCGGACCTTCGGCGGTTCGGGCGACCGGATTGCCGGGGGGAGCGTTCTGGCCGTGTCGGCCGTCTGCATCCTGGTCCTGGGGTTCATCCTGTTCTTCCTGGTGCGGGAGAGCCTGCCCGTGCTTCGGCAAGTCCGTCTGAAGGACCTTCTTTTCGGCGTGGACTGGTATCCTCAGGAGGAGCCGCCCGTCCTCGGCATGGGGGCCCTGATCGGGGGGACCGTCGCGGCCTCCCTGCTCTCGACCCTGATCGGCCTTCCCACGAGCCTGGCCGCTGCGGTGTTCACCGCCGAGATCGCGCCGGTTTGGCTGCGTGCCCTCCTCAAGCCCCTGCTGGAGGTTTTGGGGTTCGTGCCCTCCATCGTCTTCGGCTTTATCGGGATGGCGCTCGTCGCGCCCTGGATGCAGAAGCATCTTCATGTCCTGACGGGCCTCAACCTGCTGACGGCTTCGATGCTGCTGGGGGGCATGATGATCCCGGTCGTGGGGTCCCTGGCGGACGAAGCCCTCCGGGCGGTTCCGGAGGAACTGCGCGCCGCTTCCTACGCCATCGGGGCCACCCGATGGGAGACGCTTTCCAGGGTGGTGCTGCCCGCGGCTCTGCCCGGCATCGCCTCCGCCTCCCTCCTCGGGATCATGCGCGGCATGGGCGAGACGATGGTGGTCCTGATGGCCGCGGGGGGAGCGGCCATTCTGCCGGCCTCCCCCTTCGATCCCGTCCGGCCTCTGACCTCGACGATTGCCGCGGAGATGGGCGAGACCCCCGTGGGCTCCGCTCACTACCACGCGCTCTTCTTCGCGGGGTTCATCCTGTTGCTGCTCACCCTGTCGATCAACATCCTGGCCGGCAAACTGGAGAGGAAGGGGGCGAGGAGCTCGTGACGGGTGGGCGCCGCTCCCCTGCCCTGCCGGGTTGTGGGCTCGGGGTGGGGCGAAGGAGGCTCAAGGACAGGCTGGCCACGGCGTTTTTCGTCCTTGCGGCAGCCCTTCTGGGGCTCCTGGTATTCTTCATGTTCTCCTTCGTTCTGAAGCAGGGATGGGGCGTTCTGTCCTGGGATTTCCTGACGGAGCCTCCCCGCGACGGCATGAGCGCGGGGGGCATCTGGACTCCCCTGGTGGGCACCGTGCAGCTGACCCTTCTGTCCATGGTCGTAGCGGTTCCGATCGGCGTCGGCACGGGCCTCTATTTTTCCGAGTACGCCGGAAGCTCCCGGTTCGCCCGCCTGGTGCGCCTGGCCCTTCGCTCCCTGGCCGGGGTCCCTTCGGTGATCTTCGGGCTCTTCGGCCTTTCCTTCTTCGTGATCTTTCTTCGGTTTGGCCCCTCCATGCTCGCGGCGGCCATGACTCTGGCCTGCCTGGCCCTGCCCCTCATGGCCACCGCCTCCGAACAGGCCTTTGCCGCGGTTCCCGAGGAATATCGCGCCGCCTCCTTCGCCCTGGGGGCCACGCGCTGGCAGACGATATGGCGGGTGATCCTCCCCTCGGCCTCACCCGCCGTCCTCACCGGGGTCGTTCTGTCGATCGGGCGGGTCGCCGGAGAGACGGCCCCGATCATCTTTACGGGCGCCGCCTTCTATACGCAGGGGACGGCCCGAAGCGTTTTCGACGAGGTGATGGCCCTGCCCTACCATGTTTACGTCCTTGCGACCGCGGGGACACAGGTCGAGAAGACGCGCCCCATCCAGTATGGGGCCATTCTGGTCCTTGTGGGGCTGATTTTGGGGGTCAGCGCCTTGGGGGTCCTGCTCCGGGCCCGCCTGCGCAAATGAGGACCGAAACTTTGCCGTGGCGGGGGGCCGCAGCCATCCCCGCCGCTTCGCCACGGATTGCGGGAACGGGAGGAAGAAAGGATGAGCAGGACGAACGAATCCCTTGGGGAACGCGGGGCGCCATCGCCCGTTCACATCTCGACGCGGGGGCTCGACCTGTACTACGGCTCTGCCAAGGTGCTCAAATCGGTGACCTTCGACATCTACAGAAACACGGTTACGGCCTTCATCGGTCCGTCGGGCTGCGGAAAGAGCTCCTGCCTCCGGTGCTTCAACCGGATGAACGACTTCATCTCCGGGGCCCGGGTCGAGGGGACCGTAGAGATCGACGGGCACGACGTCTATGCGCCCGCGACGGACGTCATCGGTCTGCGCCGCCGCGTCGGGATGGTCTTTCAGAAGCCCAACCCCTTCCCCATGTCGATTTACGACAACGTGGCCTATGGGCCGCGCTTGTTCGGAGTCCGGGACCGGGATGTCCTGGACGGCATCGTACGCAGGAGCCTCGAGTGGTCCGCGCTCTGGGAGGAGGTCTGCGACAAGCTGGGGAGCAGCGGTACGGGCCTGTCGGGGGGGCAGCAGCAGAGGCTCTGCATCGCCCGTGCCATCGCCACCGAGCCGGAGATCCTGCTCATGGACGAGCCCACAAGCGCCTTGGACCCGCTCGCCACCCTCCGCATCGAGGAGCTGATCCGCGAACTGAAGGAGCGCTTCACCGTCGTCATCGTGACGCACAACATGCAGCAGGCCGCCCGCATCTCCGACCGCACGGCCTTCTTCCTCGCGGGCGAGCTGATCGAATACGGGGATACCGCGAGGATCTTCACATCCCCAAAGGAGAGGCGGACGGGCGATTATATCACGGGCCGTTTTGGATGATGTCCTGTTTATTCTTATAAAAACGATATTTTCGGAAAATAAAACGCTCTGAGTTGTACACAAAAGACCTTTTTTCGGGGACGGCAAAGAAGGCGAATCTCGGGTTTACCCACAATATGCACATAGCTTGTTCACATTTTCGAGTCGTTTTTGTGGAATAATATCTGGAGGACGTGTTCCGGGACGATCCCTCCGGCCGGTGTTCCGCTGGGGGCGGGATGAGATTGGACGAGGTGATGGAGTTCCGATGGCGATTCACACGAGAAAGGCTCTTGAGGCCGATCTGATGGAGATTCGGCGCCTTCTCCTGAGGCTGGGCAAACTGGCGGGAGAGGCGCTGATGCGCGCGGTGAGCGCCCTCGAGGATACGGACAGGGACGCCGCAAAGGACGTCATCGCCGGGGACGACCTTCTCGACGAACTGACGGAGCGTATCGAGGACGCGTGCATGAAGTTCGGTGCGCGCTATCAGCCCTTGGGCGAGGATCTCCGAGCAGTGATATCGGCCATGCACATGGCCGTCGATCTGGAGAGGATCGGCGACTATGGGGTCAACATCGCCCGTTCGGTCCTCGGCCTCGGAGGCGAGAGGGCGATCGCTCTCCCGTCCGACCTCCCGAGGATGAAGGAGGTCCTCCTCGCCATGCTGGATCGGGTCCTGACCGCTTACGAGGTCTCCGACGCCGCCATGGCGGAGGAGGTCTTCGCGATGGATGAAGAGGTGGATGCCCTGGAAAAGCGGGTGATGCAAAAACTCTTCGCAGCGATGATGGAATGTCCGGAGCGTTTCGAAAAGGCCTTTTTGCTGATCGGCGTCGCGCGCACCCTGGAGCGGGCCGGGGACCATCTGACGAACATCGCCGAAAGGGTCGTCTACATATGTTCCGGAAGAATGCCGAAGGCCTCCGACTACAAGGCCCCGAGGGATTCGGATGCCTAAGACCAGGGTTTTGGTGGCGGACGATGAAAAGGCCATCCTGGACCTGGTGCGCCAGCTTTTTTTGCGCAGGGGCTACGAGGTCTTTGCCGTCGAAAATGGCGACGCCGCACTGGAGGCCGTCTACAACCTGCGCCCCGATTTGCTCGTCCTGGACCTGATGCTTCCCGGGATGGACGGCTGGGAGGTCTGCCGACGCATCAAATCGGATTCGGCGATTCAGGATACGCCGGTGCTCATGCTCACCGCGCGCCGGGAGGAGCGCGATGTCGTCGAAGGGCTGAACCTGGGAGCCGACGACTATGTGCGAAAGCCCTTTTCGACGACGGAGCTCGCGGCCAGAGCCGCCGCGATCCTGAGGCGCTGCGGCAAGGGCAGGCAGGAGGAAGATTTTTGGGCTTGCGGGGAACTGCGGATCGACCGCAGAAACGAGGCCGCCTTCTTGCGGGGCAGGGAGCTCCGGCTGAGTGCGACGGAATTTCGCCTTCTGGAGCGTCTGGCCGCGCATTATGGCGTGACGGTCACCCGCGAAAACCTCCTTTCCGGCATATGGCGATCTCAGGATTGCACCACCCGGACGATAGACGTCCACATCTCCAGGCTGCGCAAGAAACTCGATGACGGCGAAGAACCTGCGTTGGTCATCCAATCGCACCGTGGAAGGGGTTATCGTCTGAGCCTGGAGGAAAGGTCGTCCGAGACCGATTGATCTTGCCGATGATTTTGTCCTTGCCCGCAAAATCCGCCCGGCCTGCGAACGATCGGGAGGATAAATCAGCCTCTCGAGGGCGGACGACCCTCGTCAAGGAGGAGAACAATGCATGGGATTGAAACGAAAGATGGCCTTGGCCTTCATCGTCTTGATGAGCACCTCGATGGCCTTCAGCCTGTACTTCTTCTACAAGGAGGTCGGTTCGCGGATTTTGAACGAAAATCTGGAACGAATGCGGTACTTTACGCGCCTCCTGGAGCACGAATACGAGGAAAACGGCCTGGAAGGATTGAGGGAGAAGGTCCGGGAACTGGGGGACTGGCAGGGGCGGGTAACCCTGGTGGGTGATGCGGGTCGGGTTCTCTACGATTCATCGAGGCAGCCCTTCGAAAATCACGCCCAGAGGCCGGAGATCGTCGAGGCCGGAAAAAGCGGAGAGGGAGTTTCCCTGCGCTACAGCTCCACGGTGGGCGCACGAATGCACTACTACGCCCTTGCATTGAAAACAAAGGGGGCTGCGGAAGTCCTTCGCCTTGCCTGGCCCTTGCCTGCCCTGACTCAAATCGGAAGGGGGCTGACCTGGCGATTTTTTGAAAACATTGCCTGGACCTCGCTGCTGCTTCTCCTCTTCATCATCTGGTTCTCCCGTCGCATCTTTCTTCCTCTGGATCGGATTGTCGAGGCATCCTCAGCCATCAGGGAGGCCAAAGACCTTCATTTTCCCCTGTTCGGGGAGCCCGAGCTGCAAAAGCTCTCCATGGCCCTGAACGATATGGCCGAGCGTCTCAAAAATGCGACCGAGGCCCTTCAAATCAGCCGGGCGGAGCTGCGCCACATTCTGGAGGCGCTGCCCGTAGGTGTCTTGCTGACGGGGGCCCATCGCGAGTTGCGCTGCGTCAATCCGGCAGCCCTGGAACTCCTTGGAGCCGATGAGGCGAAAGCAGGACAAGCCATAGAGAGGCTGCTTCCCGCAGAGCTGTACGCTCTCCTCGAAAAACGGGACTTCAGGGGAATCGTCGGACTGCCCCACAATAAGAGGATCCGTCTTGCCGTTTGCGCCATTGCCCTGGGAGACGGCTGCCTGATGGTGATGCGCGACGTATCCGCGGAATATCGCCTGGAGACGATGCGGCGCAACTTCACCATCGAAGCGGGACATGAGCTTCAAACCCCCCTGACCGCGATTCGTGCGGCCGCCGAACTCCTTCTGGACGGGATGGAGGATGAGGAGTCGAGGACACTCGCGGAGACCGTCCTTCAGCAGCAGGAGCGGATGACGGATCTGATCGACGATCTCCTGTTGCTGGTGAAACTGGATGATGAAGCGGTCGGACGGGAGGAGCTCTGCGAGGACGATCTTGCGGAGATGCTGAATTTTATCGCGGAAGAGTTCCGAGGACATCCTCTGGCCCGAAAGATGGTGATCGAGACCCATTTGCCACAGGAGGCCCCGTTTTTTTGCTCCCGCCCGGAGCTGCTGCGGGCCCTTTCGAATCTACTGGACAATGCGGTGAGGGCCTGCGCCAAGAAGTATGAGAAGGAAGGGGGGAAAGGGGGAAGAATAAGGTTTTCCCTGTCCGACCTGGAGGAATCATGGATCGTTGCGGTATCGGACAACGGCCCCGGCTTTGATCCAGAGGAACTTCTTCGTTTGCGCCAGGAGCTTCTCGATGAACGTTTGCCCTATTACGAGGCGCGTAATGGGCGGAGGGAAAAGTGGGGGCGAAATGGACATGGACTCGGCATCGCCATAGCGGTTCGGGTCGCCCGGGCCCATGGGGGCACCGTCGAATTTGCCGATTGCTCCGCCCTTGGCGGGGCCGAGCTGCGGCTCGTTCTGCCGAAGTTTCACGTGAAACGGTGAGCCCCTGATCCTTGATCGTTGCCTGGAAGTCATTGCAGATATCGAAAAAGAGTCTATTGGGCTTGATCATTGCTGATCTTCAGATGGGCCTTCTTTCGGGAGAGGACGCCAACGACGGGAAGGAGGAGCAAAAAATGGAGACCATCACCCGGGCGGCTATGCGGGAGGCGGATCGCCGGGCGATCCAGGACTTCGGCATACCCGGACTTTTGCTCATGGAGAACGCGGCCGTGGCGGTCGTGAGGGAGATCTGGGGGGCGGAGTCCTTCACGGTGCTCTGTGCTCCGGGAAACAACGGTGGAGACGGCCTCGCCGTGGCCCGGCATCTGCTGATCCTGGGCCGGAGGGTCGAGGTGTTTCTGATCGGGGATCCGGAGGGGGGCAGCGCGGACTTTCGGACGAATCGGGACATCCTGGAGCGGGTGGCGCCCGGCAGAACGAGGGGCTTGGACGAGGGGAACATCGGTGCCCTGGAGCGCTCCGCGGCACGCAGCCAAGTTTGTGTGGACGCCCTGTTCGGAACCGGCTTGACGCGTTCGATCGGGGGCCTCCACCGGCGTGCGGTGGAGGCGGTCAACGCCTCGGCCTCCCATATCGTCGCCGTGGACCTCCCGTCGGGGATCGACGCGGATACGGGCGAGGTCCTGGGCGTCGCCGTACGGGCGAGCCGGACCATCACCTTCCATAAAATGAAACGCGGCCTCTTGCTGGCTCCGCAATATGCGGGCGCCGTGACGGTCGTCCCCATCGGCATCCCCGGACCGGAGATCCCGCCGCCCTCCTGACGCGATTCAAATTTCATCTTCATTGCGGGAGCATGGAGAAAGGTGGGAAACATCGAAAAAGTTGCGGATGATTTGATTCATAATGTAAAATGAATAGGTGTGTTTTCAGGCGAGGACTCCTGATTGCGGTGGGAGTTCTTTTTCGTGTTGTGTGGTCTTGTCTTGAGATTTTTGTGCTTTTGCGACTGAGGGGAGACGGAGAGATGACGATCAAGGGCAGGCTGTTGGGAACGGTTCTGGGGGGCTTTCTGGTGCTTTTTGTCCTGATGGGCGCCGCCTATCTGTGGGGCGGCTCTAAGCTGGACGCCCTGCTGAAGGAGGCGGGAACGGAGAGCGTGGTCCAGTCGGCCGTGGGCATCCGCGAGGTCCTGGAGCAATCGGCCTCGGTCCTCGAGACCTCCGCGGGCTCCCTGCGGCACGCCTATCTGGACCTCGGAGCGGTCTCGCGCGACGCAATGGCCCGTGCCGCCGCCGCCCTCCTTCACGAGGTCAGGGACAGAGGCGTCAAGGATTTGTTCTGGGGGTACGAATCCGACGGCCGCTTTGCCGACGGAAATGGAGATGAAGTTCCGGAGAGTTTCGATGCAAGGGAGCGCCCGTGGTACAAACTGGCCGTCTCGGCCGGGGCGGGGGAGGTCGTCTGCACGGAGCCCTATCGGTTTCATGTGGGGAACGCCCTGGGCGTCACCATGGCCCTTGCCGTCCGGGACGACTCCGGCAGGCTGCTCGGGGTCGTCGGGGCGGACCTGGACCTGGAGGCTCTGGGAGCCCAGGTGGCGGAGCTCAGGCTCCTCGGCCAGGGGGTCGGCGTGCTGGTGCAGAGGGACGGCCTGATCGTCGCCTCCACCAGGAAGACGGACATCATGAAGGCCAATCTCCTGACGGATTCGGACTTTCCCGAGGGGCTCCGTCAGGCGGCCCGGCGCATGACCGCGGGTGAGACCGGCGTCTCCGAATATTTTCTGGACGGGGAAAAGCGTTTGATGTTCCATGCCCCGGCCGGGTACGGCCTCTACTTCGGAACGGCCTTCCCCTACTCGGTCGTCTCCGGGCTTCTCCGGAGCCTGGTCCTGGTCCTGGCGGCCGTCGCGGCCACGCCCCTCCTCCTCGTCGCCCTCTCCTTCTTCTGGATCATCCGCGGGATGACGCGCTCCATACGCAAGCTGACCTCGGGGATGGAGGGGCTGGAGGCGGGGGACCTCTCCACGCGCTTCGACGAATCGGGACGGGACGAGTTCGCCCGGGTCTCCGGAATGCTGAACCGGCTGGCGGCCTCTCTGGGGGAGATGATCGGCTCGATTCGCTCCCAGGTGTCCGAGAGCGCCCGGCAGGCGGAGGGGCTGGAGGGAATCGCGAAGGGCCTGCTGGCCTCCATGGAGGAGGTCGGCGGGCTGATGGGCCGTTCCAACACCCTTCTCGGGGAGAGCGCCTCCGCGCTCGAGTCCGTCAATGCCGCTATCGGGGAGGTCGCCTCGGGGGCTCAGGCCAGCGCCCACGCCGCCACGGAGGGGGCGAGCCAGTCCTCCCTCGTCAGCGACGGCACCACGGAGGGGGTCCGCAACGTGGGGCGGATCGTGGAGGGCATGAGGGCGGTGGAGCGCCGGTCCGGCGAGACGACGGAGCAGATCGAGCACCTGGCGCAGTCCGTCGAGGCCATCTCCGGATTCGTGACCTCCATCACGTCGATCGCGGACCAGACGAACCTTCTGGCGCTCAACGCCGCCATCGAGGCGGCGCGCGCGGGCGAGGCGGGGCGCGGCTTTGCGGTGGTGGCCGAGGAGGTCCGCAAGCTGGCGGAGGAGTCCGGCAACGCCGCAAAGGAGGTCAGCAAGCTGATCGAGACCCTCCAGCAGCGGTCCGGCAGCTCCCTTTCCGCGACCAGGGAGATGGTCCGGCACCTGGAGGAGCTCGTCGCCGGGGCCGAGTCGGTCGACAAGGAGCTCCAGAGCGTCTTGGGGGCGACGAACAGCCTGAACGAGTCGATCCAGAACGTCGCGGCGGTGTCCGAGGAACAGGCCGCCTCGGCGGAGGAGATGACCGCATCCGTCCAGAGCGTGACCACCTCCATCCAGGAGGTCGTCGAGGTGCAGGAGGAACTCGGCCAGGCGGCCGTGAACACGGTGGACGTGGCCAACGATATCGCCCGGCACGCCCAGAGTGTGGCGGAGGCGGCCGAGGGGCTGAAGGGCCTTGCCGACCGATTCCGCACCGGGGAGGACGGGATGCCCGCCCTGAAGGGATGATCTCGGCCTTGAGCCGCCGGGGGGCACTCCCCGCCCCCCGGCGTGGCGGCGCAATGGGGTGAATGGCCCGCCTTTGTCCGCCGAATTCCTGCTATAATTCCTCCGAACAAGCAAGCGTTGGATCCGGTTTCCGGATACCTGCCCCTATTCCGACCCTCGGGCCCTCGGGGATTCGGGCAAGACGACGGAGGAGAAGAGCATCATGAACTTTGCCTTTATGTTCGATATCGCAGCGGGTTGTCTGCTGGCTTTTTTTGTCGTGCGCGGGGCCCTTCGAGGGCTTTCGGGCGAGCTTGTCGCGTTGATCGGGCTTGTCGCCAGCGTCTTTTGCGGCTGGACCTTCGCGCGTCCCGCGGCCGAGCTCGTCGTGGGGTACTTCCCCTCGTGGGACCCCACGATCGTCGCGCTGGTCTGCTCGGTGGCAATCTTCATCGCCGTATCGCTGGTCTTCTCGCTTCTGGGACGTCTCCTGCGGCTCCTCATTCAAGCGGCGAACCTGTCGATGACCGATCACTTCCTCGGCGTGTTCTCCGGCGCCCTGCGCGCCTTTTTCGTGGTCCTGTTCCTTTATGGGGCCGCCACGATCTTCTCCCCCGTCCTCCCCACGGCGTGGCTGGACGAGAGCTACGCCATGAGGGGCGCCGCCGTCGTCTGGCCGCCCCTCGTCGGCTTCATGTCCGACCGCGGATGGATCGATCTCGACCGGCTCGCGCCCGCGGAGCTCGAGGTCTCCCTGAAACGCCGGGGCACCCTCTCGGCCGACGCCGTCGCCGTCATGCCCCCGGCCAGTCCGGACAAGGTCGTCGAGGGAGGAACCGAGCCCAGGCCATGATCGTCGCACCGCCCGTACAGGAGCTCCTGGAGTTTAGAAAGGCCCTCCAACCCTTCAGGGACCGGCTTCGCGGCGCTTTGGGGCTGTGCGCTCTGGACGCCCTGGAGCCCTGCCGGACCTTCGAACAGCTGGAGAAGCGCGCGGCCCTCCTGAGGTCCTGGATCGATTTTGTCGACCGCAGGGGGGAGATCGCCTGGAATGCGGAGGCCGCGCCGGCGACCCCGCTCTTCGAGGGGGCCAAGCGCAGCGGCCTTCTCTCGGGCGAGGAGCTTCTGTCGGTTCGGACGCTGCTTGCCGCGGCTCGGCGCGTTCGGGAGGGGCTGGCCGAGGCCGTGGAGGACTTTCCCCTTCTGGGGGGCCTGCGGGACCGGCTGCGGGACTTTTCCCCCGAGCTCGAGGCCCTGTCCGTGATCGAGGACTCCGGCCGGCTGGCCGACGGCGCGTCGCCCAGGCTTCAGGCCATCCGCGGGGAGCTGGAGGCCCTGAAGCGCTCGGGACGCCGTACGGCCGCGCGCCTGCTGGAGGACCCCCACATCGTGAACATGCTGCAGGAACGCTCCCTGAACTGGCGGGACGGGCGCTTCCTGCTGTTGGTGCGCCAGGAGTACATCAATCGCTTTCCGGGCCTGACCGTGGACCGCTCCGGGTCGGGGAACTCCGTCTACATGGAGCCCCGGATGCTCTCATCCGTCAACAACGGCCTGATGCTCAAGACGCGGGACGAACGCGACGAGGAGCGCCTCATCCTTCTGGAGCTCACCCGCAGGGTCCTGTCGCGGGAACGGGCGATCGCCGACGCGGAGAGGGTCCTGGGCGAGCTGGACCTGTTCTCCGCGTCCGATGTCCTGATGCGCACCCGGGGCTGGGTGATGCCGGAGCTCACGCGAAAACGGGCGTTTCGGCTGGTCGGGGCCCGGCATCCGTTGCTCAAGGACGCCGCCGTCCCGGTGGACGTCCGCTGCGGAGAGTCCTTCGGGACGCTGGTCGTCACGGGCCCAAACACGGGGGGCAAGACGGTCGTGCTCAAGACCGCCGGGGTGTGCCTGACGATGGCCTGGTCGGGGCTTCCCCTGCCCGCGCGGGACGGCACGTCGGTGGGAAACTTCGACGCCCTCTACGCCGATATCGGCGACGAGCAGAGCATCGAACAGAACCTCTCCACCTTCAGCGCGCACCTGAAGAACATTATCGGGGTCCTGGGGGAGGCGACGTCCTCCTCGGTCGTCCTGCTGGACGAGCTGGGCGCGGGGACCGACCCCCAGGAGGGGGCCGCGCTGGGCGTGGCGATCCTCGAGACGCTCCGCCGGAGGCGCAGCCTGGTGCTGGCGACGACGCACCACAATCCCATCAAGCAGTACGCCCTGACGACCCCCGGCGTGGAGACGGCCAGCATGGAGTTCGACGCCGAACGCCTCTCCCCGACCTACCGGCTCCTCATGGGGGTACCGGGAAAGAGCAACGCGCTGATGATCGCACGCCGCTACGGGATGCCGGAGGCGGTTCTGGAGCTGGCTCAGGGGAGTTTGGACGCGCGAACGGCCTCGGCGGAGGACCTGATGGGCGAGCTCAACGAACGTCGATCGGCGCTGGAGCGGGCGGAGCGGGAGTTCGGGGAGACCGTACGGGAGACGGAGCGCCTGAAGCAGCTCTATCGGGACCGCGTGGCGGAGATCGATTTTCAGAGGGACAGGATTATGGAGGCGGCGGACCGTCGTGCCGCGAACCTGCTGAGCCGGGCGGAGGAGACGTCGCGCGGCATGATCCGGGATCTGGAGGAGACGATGAAGACGGCGGCCCATCGGGGTTTGAACGACAGGCGTCAGGAGATCCACAGGCTCCGCAAGGGGATGGAGCGGCGTCAGGCCAAACGGGTGGAGCGGGAGATCGAGGCCCGGCCCAAGTCCTTTGTGGTCGAGCCCGGGGCCACGGTTCAGGTGGCCGGCAGCGGGGTCGTCGGGCTGGTCGAGTCCGTCAGAAACGGCAAGGCCCGGCTGACGGCGGGCCCCATGCGTCTCGAGGTCCCGGTCGACCGGCTCGTCGCCACGGATCGGAAGGCGAAGGTGGCGCTGCCGCCGGCGGACACCACGACCGCCATGCGGCGCGAGACCGTGCCCTCCTCCCTGATGCTGCGGGGCATGAACGTCGACGAGGCCCTGCCGCTGCTGTCGAACTATCTGGACCGGGCCTACCGAGGCAATCATGCGAGCGTCACGATCATCCATGGCCGCGGGGAGGGCGTGCTGCGCCGGGAGGTCCACGCGCTCTGCGCGCGGCTCAAGTACGTCAAGGACTATCGCCTGGGCGGTGCGGGCGAAGGCGGGTACGGCGTCACCATCGTCAGTTTCGCCTGAGCCCGTCCGGTCAGGACGGAGGGGGAGCGATTTGACCGAACCGACGACCGAAAAAAAACTGGAGGTGCTGAAGGGCCTGCTGCGGGGTCTGGGCCGTGCGGCCGTGGCCTTTTCCGGGGGGGTGGACAGCGCCCTGCTGGCCGCGGCCGCCCACGACGCGCTGGGCGACGGCTGCGTGGCCGTCACCGTCGACTCCCCTCTGCTTGCCGCGGATGAGCGGGAGGATGCCCTCAGCCTCGCTCGGACGCTGGGTTTGCGGCATTTTCTGATCGAGCTGGACGAGCTCTCGGACCCGGCCTTCGTCGCGAACCCTCCGGACCGCTGTTACGTGTGCAAGCGGATGCGCCTCGCCCGCATGGCGGACTGGGCGCGGGAGCGCGGGATCCCATGGCTTCTGGACGGCTCGAATGCGGACGATGCCCACGACTACCGGCCCGGTGCGAGGGCCCTGGCGGAGGTGGAGGCCGTGCGCAGCCCTCTGCTGGAGGCGGGACTGACCAAGGCCGAGGTCCGCGCGCTCTCCCGGGAGCGGGGCCTTTTCACGTGGAACAAGCCGGCCAAGGCGTGCCTGGCCTCGCGCCTTCCCTACGGGGAGCCCGTCACGCGGTCGGGATTAGCGCGCATCGAGTCCGCGGAACGGTTTTTGGCCGCGATCCTGCCGCGGGGCGCGCAGTTTCGGGTTCGCGCCCACGGGGACCTGGCGCGCATCGAGACGGAGGCGCAGGACGCCCCGTCCCTGCTCGGGGCCGCTCCCAGGGTCCACGAAGCCCTTCGGGGAGCGGGTTTTCGGTTCGTCACCCTGGACCTGAAGGGCTACCGCATGGGCAGCCTCAACGAGGCGCTGCCCGCCTCCGCCGGGGCCCCGACGAAGGGAGGATAGGACGATGCTTCTGCATGTGGATCCCTTTCTGGTCACGGGGCTCCTTTTCCTGCTCAGCCTCATCGCCGGGACGGTCTCGGAACGGACCCGGATCCCCGCGCTGATCCTTTTTCTGGGGATCGGAATGCTGGCGGGGGTGGACGGACCCGGGGGGCTGCCGTTCGACGACGCCTCGTTCACCAATCTGATCGGCACCGTGGCCCTGGCCTTCATCCTTTTCTCGGGCGGCTTCGAGACCCGGTGGCAGGATATCCGCCCCGTCGTCGCACGGGGAATGACCCTGTCCACAGCGGGCGTCTTCATCACGGCCGCCGCCATGGCGGTCCCGGTCTCCTTCATCCCGGGCTTCTCCTTTCAGGACGGTTTCCTGCTGGGGACGATCGTCTCCTCCACCGATGCGGCAGCCGTGTTCTCCATTCTCAGGACCCAGAAACTGGGGCTCAAGGGTTCGCTCAAGCCGCTGCTGGAGTTCGAATCCGGCAGCAACGACCCCATGGCCGTCTTCCTGACGCTCGCCGCGCTGCGCTGGATCGAGAACCCCGGGGCCCCCCTGGGCGACATGGTGGTCGTCTTCCTGACCCAGATGGTGGTCGGGGGGCTCATGGGCTTTCTGATGGGGCGCGTCTCCTGCCTTCTGATCGAACGGATGCGGGTGGAAAACGAGGCCCTCTATCCCGTCTGGGGCATCAGCACCGTGCTCATCACCTTCGGACTGGCCCAGAGCGCCCAGGGCAACGGCTACCTGGCCGTCTACATCTGCGGCATCGTCATGGGCGGGGGGGACTTTCTCTACAAGTACAGCCTGGAGCGCTTCCACGAGGCCTTCGCCTGGCTGATGCAGATCGCGATGTTCCTGGTCCTGGGGCTTCTGGTCAACCCGGGGGAGCTGATGAACGGCTCGATCATCCGCACGGGGCTCCTGGTCTCGGCTCTGCTCATGTTCGTGGCGCGCCCTCTGTCCGTCTTCCTCTGCACCGTTCGGAGCGAGTTTTCCCTCCGGGAGCGCCTTTTCATCAGCTGGACGGGATTGCGCGGGGCGGTGCCGATCATCCTGGCGACCTACCCCCTGACGGCGGGGCATCCTCACGCGCGCTACCTCTTCAACCTGATTTTTTTCGTGGTCCTCACTTCGGTCCTCCTTCAGGGCAAGACCCTGGCGACCGTGGCGCGCTGGCTGAGCCTGGACACCTGGATGCGGATATCCCCCTCCTACCCGCTCTCCTTCGACCGGACGCCCGGCAGCGGAGGGGAGGAGACCCGGGAGATCGACCTCCTGCCCGACTCCTGCGTGGTCGGCCGCACCGTGAGCGAGCTGAACTTCCCCGAGGGAGTGACGATCCTGCTGGTGCATCGCGGCACCCGGTTCCTGATCCCCAAGGGGGGGACCCTCTTGGAGTCCGGGGACGCCCTCCTCATCTTCGGGGAGCGCACCTCTTTGTCGGAGGTCGAGAAGTTGCTGGCGCGCCGCCGGGATCCGGAGGAGGCCACGGATGGAGAGGCCCTGGAGGAGACGGGCTTGTAGTACAATGAAAGCTGTGAGCGCAAGGCATTGGGTCGGTGTTTTTACGGAGGACCGCCGGGGAATGGCGTCGTGACAGGCGTTTTGCGGAAATAGGAGGGTTTGAGGGGCGGCGATGGAGGCTTTCTTGAAGTTTTTGAGGGAACTTTTTACCCTGACCCCGGTGTGGGTGGAGAAGGGGCGCGGGCGCTGGGTGCTGCGGCGCCGTCTGCATCCCATTCTGAGGGCCACCCTGGTCGTGCTGCCGATGGTGCTTGGAATCGCCTGGGGCCTGAACCTTCTTTTGAGCGGCCGCACTCCGGAACCTCCATCCGAGACGGTGGACGAGCCCGTCGCCGTCCTCGCCCCGGATCCCGTTTCGGAGTCTCCGGAGCTTCCGCTCTCCGGGGATACGGCCGTGGCGGGCCCGGTCCCGATGCCCGAGGAGGTCGCCGAACCGGCATTTCCTTCCGAAAACGTCCTTCTGGGTCCCGACCGGCCCGGGGGGGACCGCAGCTATTGGGTGAAGATCAGCAAGGGGAACTACACGCTCTCCCTGTACAGGGGAAGGGATCTGGTCAAGACCTACCGGGTCGCGGTTGGGCGCAACCCCGGGAACAAGCGTCGGGTTGGGGACAACCGCACGCCGGTGGGGCAGTTCCGCGTCCGGTCCATCGAGAACTCCCAGAGCTGGAGGCACGACTTCGGAGACGGAAACGGGATGATTGCGGGGGCCTACGGGCCCTGGTTCATCCGCCTCGACACGGGGTGGAAGGGAATCGGCATTCACGGAACGCACGATCCCGACTCGCGCGGAACCATGGCGACCGAGGGCTGCATCCGCATGAGCAACGAGGAGGTTCGGGAGCTCCGGCAGTACGCCTACCGCAACATGAAGGTCGTGATCGAGGAATGACCGGGGACCTCTGGGGCGTCCCTCGTCTTCCCGACGGCCTCCGCCTGATCGACCTTCCCCAGTCCCTGCCCGGCTTCCGGAAGTTCATCTCCGCATGGTTCTTCAGGGATTCCGCCGGTCGCCGCATCGTGGTCGACCCCGGTCCCGCCTCCACGGTCCCGCTTCTGGTCCGCGGCCTGGAGGACGTTACGGACGGGGTGGATCTCGTCCTGCTGACCCACATCCACCTGGACCATTCCGGGGGGTTGGGCCAGTTGTGTGCCCGCTATCCCGAGGCCCGGGTGCTGGCGCACCCCAAGGCCTTCAGGCACCTGACGGACCCCTCGAAACTCTGGTCGGCCTCGGTCGCGACCCTGGGGGACGTGGCGCACGCCTATGGGGCGCCCCTGCCGGTCGAGGCGTCCGTCCTGACCGCGGAGGACGGGAGGGGGCTCGTCGAGGTCCTTCCCACCCCCGGGCACGCCCCGCACCATCTGGCCTTTCGGGTCTCGTGCGGGGGCCGGCGCCTGTTCTTCGTCGGAGAGGCCGCGGGCCTGACCCTGCCGGCGGAGGGGGACGCCCCCTGGCTGCGTCCCACCACGCCGCCACGCTTCGACGCGGACTCGGCTTTGGACTCCCTCGATCGCCTGCTGAAGACGATAGACGGGGACGAACTGCTCTGCTACGCCCACTGGGGCGCCTGCGGCGATCCTCGGAGGCGGGTGGAGCTCGCCAGGGGGCAGATCTCCGAATGGCTGGGGCACATCGGCGCCATGCGGGACCAATCCGTCTCGGTTATTGCCGCGTCCCTCATGGCGCGCGACCCGTTGCTTCGCGCAGCCCTGCCGGGGGATCTCATGGAGCGTGAGCGCCTGTTCGTCGAGAACAGCGTGCGGGGTTTTCTGGGCTGGCTGGCGGAGTGATTGGTTTCGTCGTCGGCAGGACGAATCGCTTGGAGGTTTCACCAGGCGGCTTTTGCGGGCCGCAGCGGTTGAGCGGACAACCGGAGAACGAGGCGAACTGTGCTGGTCGCTCAGGGCCGGGCATCTGCTTGAACGAGTCGGAATGGAACGAGGGGGGCGAGCGCCGCTTTGGCGATTACGGTCTGGAGGTGAGGGAAATTTTTTCCCGAAGAGACTTTTTGTGCGCGATATTGGCGTTTTTTCTTGTCCTGGCCCCATTGGGCCGGTGGGCGGGGGCGGAGATCGTCCCGGCCGATCCGGGGCGCTGGAGTGTCTCGGTGGGCAGTCTGGACGTGATGGGGGCCTCCGAAGTCCGGGTTACGGCTATGTTTGGGGATGAGCGTCCCCGATCTTTGGACCTGGCCCTCTCGGGGTTCGTCAGGGGGACGACGGAGGTCCGGCTCCTGCCCGGCCGCCCCGTCGGCCTGGAGCTGACCGGGAAGGTCCTGGCCGATGACCTTCCCGAGGCGGCGGTCCTGGCCGTGCACGGCACCTTCGAGGGGCTCGGAGAGGCTGCGGCGGACTTGCCGGAGGGCGGGCTCAGACTCTCGGACATGCACGGCTACGCACCTCCCGCCGGGCCGAAGCCGGAGCCGGAGTTTCTCGCGGCGGGCTCCGCGGAATCCGCTCAGGGCGGAGGCGGCTGCAGTGCCGGCTGGGCGTGGGCAGGGCTGCTCCCGGTCCTGTCGCTGATCCTCCGAAGGCGCGCCTGACGAGCACGGGAGGGCGGAGGCCGCCCGCCCGTGTCCGGGCCGGCGGCTCTATCCCCCGGCCCGGCACCCGTTCCGTGCCAGTTCTCCGATCACGAAATCCCGTCCGCTCTTGACCTCGTCCGCCATGTAGGCGACGTCCTGCTCCGATGCCCGCTCCATCGCGTAGTTCCTGACGCAGTTCTTGATGTAGGAGCGTCTCAGGGCGTCCATGTCGTGGTGCCGCGTCCGGATCAGTCCGGGGTCGCGGGGCAGGACGATGTTCGTCCCGGGCCGCTCGTCCTCCGGGTCGCCGAAGAGGATGGCGATGCCGTTCTCCCGGGCGAAGGTGAGCTGGGCCGAGGGGTGTTTTCCGGCTCCCGTGTACTCCGTCTCCTGGACCACGACGACCTGGTCCCGGTCCATCTCCCGGGCCAGCGCGAACGCGGCGGTCAGCGACGTGTTGCCGGCGGGGCCCCTTTCATATCCCTCGATTGACGAAAGGGCCTCCGTGATGTAGAAGGTCTCGCCCTGCCGGACGGTCACGAGGTCGTCCATATAGCGCAGGGTCCGGGCCGCGTTTCTGGGGCAGTCCGAGCGGTCCGGCCAGGTGGCGAAGGGGATGCTGAAGCCCGTGTGCCCCGTCGTGAAGGACTTTCTGTTGAAGTCCCTGTCGGAGGCCATGTGCAGGCCGCTGAGGTCGATGCAGGCCCCGACGATGCGGCTCTTTGCCCCCGCCTTGAGGACCCCCCGCGCCGTGCCCGTGAGGTTGCCGCCCCCCGCCGTGGTGCAGACCACCGCGTCGGGGTCCCGACCGGTCAGGGCGCGGCACTGCTCGACCAGCTCGTAGCCCAGGGTCTCGACCCCCGCGATGCCGAAGGGGGTGTAGAGCGAGGCGTTGAAGTACCCGGTCTCCTCCAGGAGGCGCAGGAAGGTCGTGAAGAGCTCCGGTCCCACCGTGAGCTGCACGACCTCGGCCCCGTAGGCCTCGCAGACGCGCTGCTTCTCCAGGATCTCCGGCTGGCCGACCTTTCGGCTGTCGTAGCATTCCTGGACGACGATGCAGTTGAGCCTGCGCATGGCGGCCTGGGAGGCCACCGCCGCGCCGTAGTTGCCGCTGGTCGCCGCAATGACGCCCTTGTACCCCAGGTTCTTCGCTTGATGGACGGCGATCGACGCCCGCCGGGCCTTGAAGCTCCCGGAGGCGTTGCAGGCCTCGTCCTTCACGAAGATGCGCGCGCCCTTGCCGGGGGGCGCATATTTTCGGGCGAGCCGGGTGAGGTTCCGGAGCTCCAGAAGCGGCGTGTTGCCGACCCCGGTCTCGGACTGGATGCGGCGCATCTCCTCCATGGAGTAGCCGACCTCGCGCATCAGCCGTTCGTAATCGAAACCGATGCCCTCGAGCTCGAAGGCGCCGTAATCGATCCGGAGCGCCGCCTGCATGATCTCGTTCCTGCGCGCGTTGAGCCCCTCGTAGGACAGGTCACGATCCCTCGTCGTCATGATCGTTCCTCCCCGGCCAGCAGTTCGCGGAGCTGCATCTGCACCCGGAGGAGCTCGGGAACGAAACTGCCGTAGGAGTGCACGTAGCCGGGATTGACGGCACAGAGGGTGCCCCTTTCCCTGCGTCCCGTCACGGTGAGGACCTCCGCCTCGGCGCCCATTTCCGCGTCCTCCCGGATGAACCCCTTGACCCACATGAGCAGGTCGCACGCGCGCGTGTCCTCGGGCACCTGAGATGCCCTCTGTCCTGCCGGAAGGACGACGCTGCAGATCTGAACCCAATCGCCTTTCTTCGCTCCAGGCATTGACTTCGCCTCCCTGTGGATGATGATTGAAGCCGTGAGTTCATTATAAAGTAAAGGCGGGCACGCGAGATCGGTGCGCTGACGGTGCGTTCAAAAAGGCAAAAGCCCCCGGCTCACCCGGGAACTCAGGCAGTCGAAAATGGCAAAATCGGGCTGGCGGCTCTCCTGGCCAAAACGGCACGGAACATGAGATTTTTTGCTTTTGGACTCTTGACAATCGGGCTCTTCATCGCAGACTGGACAATTTAGCAGGTAAATAAACCGTTTACAAAAGTGACACTTTCTCATAGAATGCATGAATAAAACACATGTGTAATCTACATTTAGGAGGGGTGTAATATGCCAGATAAAAATCGATCTTACCTGACAAGTCACCCTTGGATTCGTTTTGGGTTGGATCTGAAGAATGCCCCTTTTACGCTTTGGTTGCTCTTGGGGGCTGCCGAGTCCAAGTGCAAGCACTTGGCTGGAATTCCTTTGCGTCCTGAAAAGCAAGAAGAATTGAATCGTGTTTCTCTGGAAAAAGGCGTGCATGCTACCACAGCAATCGAGGGCAATACTCTTTCCGAAGACGATGTGGCAGAAATATCGAAGGGGACGCATACAGGGATTCCGAAGTCGCAAGATTATCAGCGACAAGAAGTGCAGAACATGTTGGATGCCTATAATGCCGTTCTTTATGCCATCAAAGGAGGAAGGGGGTGTGGCGTAAATTTTGAAGCCTTCCAGGAGGACAATGCCGTCATACTGAAAGGACAAAACCTGAAGGATGGTGTTGTCGCTGGGGAGGTGCGTGCACATGCCGTTGTTGTGAATCGTTATCGAGGAGCCCCGGCAGAGGATTGCGAATATCTGGTGAGGAAGCTTTTCCAGTGGCTGGATGAAGATTGGGGGCTGAAAGAGGAACACCCATTGGTAGAGGGAATTTTGAAAGCGATTATGGCCCATCTCTATGTCGCTTGGATTCATCCTTTCGGGGATGGAAATGGACGTGGTGCTCGATTGCTTGAGTTCAGGCTACTCATGAACGCCGGGATTCCTTTGAATGCGGCCCATCTCTTGACGTCTTACTACAACAAGACTCGTTCTCTCTATTATGATACTCTCGAAGCGACGTCGAGAACGGCACAAAGCAAAGAAGGGGATCCAATAGCTTTTGTGCTGTATGCACTTCAGGGGTTTGTTGACGCTTTGGACGAGCAGATAAGGAGCATCCTGCAAGAGCAGCTCAACGTGACGTGGGAGAACTACGTCCATAAAACGGTTTTTGGAGGAAAATTGACGCCGGCCTTGAGACGGCGACGAGATCTTCTCTTGGAAATATCCGCATTCAAGGAACCCGTTTTGTACAATGAGCTCAAACGCAGATTGAGTGACGGATTGCTGAAACTTTATCAGGATAAGACGCCTAGAGCATTGATGCGTGACCTGAATGACCTGGAGAAACGTCAACTCATCCGAAAGGTGCCAGGGTATATTGCCGCTAAAGACCGAATGAGGGCCTTCCTGCCGCTCTGTAACGACCCTCGATAAAGGTGCCTATGAAGCGGCCGTTTTTCCGTTTTCGACATGTTATACGGGTTCACTCTGGCCTGATTATGAACTCCTATGATTATTCCTATGATTATCATAAGGACTCAAAAAAGCAAAAGCCCCTGATTCCTCAGGGGCTTTGTGCATCTATGGCGTTCTAGTGATAATTTCAACTGGCTCCACGACCAGGACTCGAACCTGGAACCTAGTGGTTAACAGCCACCCGCTCTGCCGATTGAGCTATCGTGGAATATTCGACGGGGGATACTATACACTCGCCGTCCCGAAATGTCAATACGTCCGGAGCCGCCCGACCGGGTGGACCCTCCAGATCAGCCTGTCGCAGTGCCAGGGGCTGCCCCCGGCCGCGATGTGCGTCTCGGCCTCCTCCGCCCCTCCCGATTGGGTCGGGACGACCAGGTGCGTCACGCCCAGGGGCGCGAAGAGCTCCGTCAGGGCGGGCAGGCCGGGCCCCTGAAGGAAACAGCCCTTCTTTCGGCCGAGCGTGTCGGTGATGGAGAGCAGCCAGCGGTCCCTCAGGGCCTCCGGCGTCAGCCAGACCCACTCGGCCTCCTCCGCCCCGCGTGGAAAATCCTCCTGAGGAAAGCAATCCGGCCCCCTGCCCCGGTCGTCGAAGACGGCCACGCGCCAGCCCCAGTCGCGCATGAAGGGGAGCAGGTCCCGGTCGTAACCCAGGACGGCGACGCGGTCGCCCCGGGCACAGGTCATGGCGAGGTCCAGGGAAAAACCGCCGCCGGTGAAGGGAAAGAGGGCCGCACAGGCCGCCGTCGCCGCGGCGAACTCCTGAGGGAACGGGGAGACGAGGAGCCCTGCCAGACGCGCCAGCCCGGCCCCGACGATCTCGCCCGTGTGGGCCGGACGGGCGGTATGGGCCTCCTTCATGGAGTCGGGGACGAATCCGATGCCCCACCGTCCGTCCTCGGCCAGGACGCAACTGGCGTGCCACCCCAGGACCAGGCGCGTCACGGCCGAATCTCGGGCCTTCGTCACCGCGGCCGCCACCCCCTCGAAAAAGCCCAATGCACTCCCTCCCCTCTGGCGATCCCGATGTTCTCGCTATCTTATCACCCTTTCGTCCCTTTACGCCGATGTGCGCTCCCTCGCGGCGGCACGGTTGATGTTAAAATAAGGACGGAAGCGAAACGAGGAGGCGGGCGGATGGGAGAGATGCGGGAGGACGCGGAAAGGGGAGGCGCGGCGGACGTCGAGGCCCTGGAGCGGCGGTGGCGAGACCCCCTGTTCCGCTACGCGGAGCTGCTCTCGGGCTGCATCTCGGCCCGGCTGACCGGCACGCGCGGGACGGAGGAGCTCTACGCCCTTCACGTGCGGGATTGCCTCGCGTCCGTTCCCCTGTTGCCTCCGTCGGGTGCGGTGGTCGACGTCGGGAGCGGCGGCGGCCTGCCGGGCGTGGTCTGGGCGATCTGCCGTCCGGACCTGAGGGTCGTCCTCCTGGACAGCGTGGCCAAGAAGTGCCGGGCCGTCGGGGAGATCGTGAGGTCCCTGGGGCTTCGGAACGTGGAGCTGCTCTGCGGGCGCAGCGAGGACGCCGCGCTGAAGCGGCGCGAGACGTTTTCCCTCGCGGCGGCCCGGGCCGTTGCACGGGCGGGGGTTGCGGCGGAGTACCTGTCGCCCCTCGTCGCGGTGGGCGGCCGGCTCCTGACCTTCAAGGGCCCTAGGGTCGGGGAGGAGCTCGAGGAGGTCCGCGGACGATGGCGGCGGCTCGGGCTCGGGGAGCCCGTCATTCGCCCCTACGGGCCGGAGGACAGCAGCCTCTGTTTCGTCATCTGGGAGAAGGTCGCCCCCTGCCCGAGGGAGTATCCGCGCCGTGCGGGGACGGCCTCCATGAAAGGCTGGTGGCTTTGATGCCGACGATCGTCGTGTCCAATCAGAAGGGTGGGGTGGGGAAGACCACCACCTGCATCAATTTGGCGGCCGAGCTGGGCAGGCGCAACTACTCGGTCCTGGCCGTGGACATGGATCCTCAGGCCAACTGCACCAGCGGGCTGGGGGTCAACGCCTCGGGCCTGAACAAGAGCCTCTACAACGTTCTCCTGGGCGATATCCCCATACGCGAGGCGATCCTGACCACGGCGTGGAAGGGCGTCTCCCTGCTTCCGTCGTCGCTGGACCTGGCGGGCGCGGAGATCGAGCTGGCGAGCGCCATCAGCCGGGAGTCCAAGCTCAAGCGCCAGTTGGAACGGCTCGAGGGGTTCGACGTCGTGCTCGTGGACTGTCCTCCCTCGCTGGGGATCCTGACCCTCAACGCCCTGACGGCCTGCGACCGGCTGCTGGTCCCGATCCAGTGCGAGTACTACGCGCTGGAGGGGGTCGGGCAGCTCGTGCGCACGGTGGATCTGGTCCGAGACACGCTGAACCCGTCGCTTGCGGTCTCCGGGATCCTGCTCACCCTCTACGATTCCCGCACGCGGCTGGCCAATGAGGTGGTGGAGGAGGTGCGGCGCCAGTTCGGGGCGGTCGTGTTCGACACCGTGGTGCCGCGGAACGTCAAGCTCTCGGAGGCCCCGAGCTACGGCGCTCCCATCGCCTATTACGAGGAGAACAGCACGGGGGCTCAGGCCTACGAGTCCCTGGCCAGGGAGGTGATCCGGCGGTGGCTGAGCGAAAAGCCCTAGGGAAGGGGCTCTCCGCGTTGCTGGGGGTGACGGAGGGGAGCGCCCCCCTGGAGAAGATTTACAGCATCGGGGTTGGCGAGATCCGACCGGACCCGGACCAGCCCAGACGGGAGATGGACAGGGAGGGCCTGGACTCGCTGGCGGCGTCCATCCGGGCGCATGGCGTGTTGCAGCCCCTTCTGCTCCGCGCGGAGGCCGGGGGCGGCTATCGGATCGTCGCGGGGGAGCGCCGATGGCGGGCAGCCGCCCTCGCGGGGCTGACGGATGTTCCCGCGAGGGTCCTGAACGCCTCCGAGGAGGCCCTCAGGGAGATCTCCCTGATCGAGAACGTCCAGAGAAAGGACCTGACCCCCATCGAGATCGCCTCGGCGCTCCAGGCGCTGATCCGCAAGAACGGGCTGACCCAGGAGGACTGCGCCGCCCACCTGGGGTGGAGCCGCGCTCTGGTCGCGAACCGCCTGCGCCTCTTGAACCTGCCCGATGAGCTGAGGGGGATGCTGGCCGACGGAAGCCTGAGCGAGGGGCACGCCCGTGCCCTTCTGGGGCTCGACTCCGAGGAGGCGATGACCGAGCTGGCCCGGCGCGCCGCCGGCGGGGGGATGACCGTGCGCCAGCTCGAGGCCGCGGTCCGGGACGTGCAGTCCGGCGCCGTCGACCCGGAGCTCAAGGCGGTTCCCAGGGGAAGATTTCGCGCGGTTCGGCTCCCCCGGCCCCTCCGGGCCTACAAAAAAATGGGGGTGAAGATCCGCGTCGGCCGCAGGGACGGCGCCGCCCGCATCGTTCTGGAGGAGCTCCGCGACGTCGACGACGAACGGCTGCTTCAGGCCCTCGAGGAGTGCCTGAAACGCCTTTACCCGGATTCCGAGGAGGGGACGGAGTGATGGGGGGCCCCCGAAGGCCGCGCCTCCGGGAAAATCTGAGGGACGTCGCCCTGTTCGGCCGTGTGATCTCGGGAGGACTGGTCGTCGCCGGATACGCCTTTGCGGGGGTTTACCTCGCACGGTGGCTGGAGGGAAAGGGATACCCCAACTGGCTGGTCTCCCTCACTCCCCCTGGGGCCGTGCTCTTTGGCCTGTGGCAGGGCTGGCTCTTCCTCACCCGGCTGACGCGGCGGGAGCGGGACGAAAGGGAGGGCGGGGGCGGGCATGAGAACTGAAGGGGGCGCGAGTCCGGCGCTCACTTTCGCAGCTTGTCCCCCAGGGAGCGGAGAATGTCGTTGCGGCCGGAAGGCGTGTTCGGACGGGCGGGGGCGTGGTTGTATACGGGCGATCCCCAGAAGCGGCGCGCCGTCAGCGAGATGCGGTCGGCCCAGTTGATGCCCATGAGATCCAGGAGCACGGTGAGCCCCAGAAAGAGCCACATCGCCACGGCCAGGACGCCGATGACCTTGAAGCTGGAGAGCAGGAGCCTGTCCGTCATCCTCTCCATCCTGCGGAGCTCCGTATTCTGCCGCGCCTGTTCCGGGCCGTCTTCGGGGGCCTCGCTCTTCCGGGCGCGGAGGACGGACCAGAGGGCCGCGCCGCTGCGGGCCCATTGAGCGAGCCCGATCAGAAAGATCGCCAGGCTCAAGACGAGCAAAAGAATGACCATGTCGTTCCCCTTTCCCGGACTGTCCTGTTCGATCGACTCCGCCCGATCATTATAGTACAAGAGGAGCCGTTCGAGCCCCCGTGGAGCAGCGCGGAGGCGGCCGGCGATGCTGAAACGCCCCGCATCCGCAGACAAAACCTTGAACGGGAGGGCAAAGGCAGGTTTCATGAATTTTTTCGCCCGTCGGGTGCGGAACTCAGGTTGGCCTGGCCCGTTCAATGACGCACTCCGTGCGTGGTGAGAATATCGCAGCCTGCGGATTTGGGCCTTCTATTGTCTCCTGGGAAACTTTGTTATAAAATTAAGGCTCCGGAAAAGGGGTGGGGATATGAGTGATTGCATTTTTTGTAAAATTGCGAACGGAGAGATTCCCGTGGAGTTCGTCTACAGGGACGACGACGTCTTCGTGATACGCGACATCAATCCTCAGGGTCCCACGCATTTTCTGGTGATCCCGACGCAGCACATCGCTTCTTCCGCAGAGGTGACGGATCCCTCCGTTTGGAGCAAGGTGGTCGGTCGGGCCGTCGAAGTGGCTCGCCAGATGGCTCTCGACAAGGACGGCTATCGTATGGTCGTCAATACGGGGGATCAGGGCGGTCAGACGGTGCCTCACCTTCACCTTCATCTGCTGTCGGGGCGTCATTTCGGTTGGCCTCCGGGCTAGCTGAAAAAGCGGAAGGGAGGGATCACAGATGACGACGGTCACCCGTAAGGACGGAGAAAGCTTGGAGGATGCTCTGCGGCGTTTCAAGCGCGAGGTCGCCAAGGTGGGCACGTTGCGCGAGGCGCGGAAGAGGGAGCACTACGAGAAACCCAGCGACGCCAAAAAACTGAAGAGAGCTGAGGCGGCTCGTAAGCGCAGGAGCAGTCGAGGCAGAGGCTAGTTTGTCCAAGGGGGCTTCGGGCCCCCTTTTGTTGTCCTCGCGGACCCATTGGAGGGTTCGTGTCTGAGGGAGGGCGGGTTTTGAGCATGAATTTGACGGAGCGGATCGCGGCGGATCTGGTGGCGGCCATGAAGGAGAGGGCGGAGCGGCGCCTCTCGGTCCTTCGGATGCTCAAGGCCGAGTTCCAGAGGGCTCAGGCCGACAAGGGGCGGGGGGCGGAGCTGACCGATGATGAGGCCCAGGCCTTGGTGCGGCGTCTGGTCAAGCAGCGCAGGGAGGCCGCGGAGCAGTTCCGGGCCGCTGGGGCGGGGGAGCGCGCGGAGGAGGAGCTTGCGGAGGCGGCCATCCTCGAGGCGTATCTGCCGGCCCAGCTCGGAGACGCGGAGCTCGACGCCCTGATCGCCGAGGCGGCGAAGGAGGCCGGGGCCGCTTCGGTCCGAGACATGGGCAGGCTGATGCGCGTGCTGATGCCCCGCGTGGCCGGGCGTGCTGACGGAAAGAGGGTCAAGGAGCGGGCCGAGGCCTTTCTCGGCT
The DNA here is from genome assembly GCF_003860125.1 of Fretibacterium sp. OH1220_COT-178. Lineage (NCBI taxonomy): Bacteria > Thermotogati > Synergistota > Synergistia > Synergistales > Aminobacteriaceae > Fretibacterium > Fretibacterium sp. OH1220_COT-178. The sequence continues at coordinate 77,551 of NZ_RQYL01000025.1, forward strand.
GAGCCCTCGTTTTTTTGAGCTTGTAAAGAGTGCGGCGCGGTCCGCGCTCTTTTTTTTATGTTCTTTGTATCCGTTATGGTAAGCTATTGAAATAGCGCAAAGTTTCTAGGAAAGAGCTTGCGCCGAGGAAGGGAGGGCGTTGTTCGGGTGTACGACAGGATCGAGTCGGCGGCGCGCCGATACGCGGAAAAGGTGGTGGAATGGCGCCGGACCATCCATCGGGCCCCGGAGCTGAGCCAGCACGAGGAGCGGACCGCGGCCCTGGTGGCCGAGGTCCTGTCCGGCCTGGGGCTCGAGGTGCGGCCCCGGGTGGGGGGACACGGCGTCGTCGGGTTGCTGAGGGGCGGCAGAGGAGGGGGCCGGACCGTGGCCCTGAGGGCGGACATGGACGCCCTGCCGATGCGGGAGGAGACGGGGCTGCCCTACGCGTCGCAGGTGGACGGCGTGATGCACGCCTGCGGGCACGACACGCACACGGCGATGCTTTTGGGCGCGGCCTGCGTCCTCTCCGAGCTGAAGGACGAGCTTGGGGGGAACGTCAAGTTCATCTTTCAGCCCGCGGAGGAGCTCAACCCCACGGGGGGCGCCCCGGGCATGATCGCGGACGGAGTCCTGGAGAACCCCCGTGTCGACGCGCTCTTCGCCCTGCACGTATGGCCGGGCTACGAGACGGGGCGGATCGCGGTCAAGTCCGGGCCTCAGATGGGGGCCTCCGACCGCATCTACCTGACCGTCGAGGGGCGCACGGCGCACGGCTCGGCGCCCCACCAGGGGGTCGACGCCATCATGATCGCCGCCCAGGTCGTCTCGGGGCTGCAGAGCATCGTCTCCCGCACCGTCGCCCCTCTGGATGCGGCGGTGGTGACGATCGGGACCATTCGGGGCGGATACCGCTACAACGTGATCGCCGACCGCGTGGAGCTGGAGGGGACGGTCCGGACCCTGGACCCCGGAACCCAGGACGCGCTGCCCGGCCTCATCGAACGCACCGCGTCGGGAATCGCCCGGGCGCTCGGGGGGGACTGCACGGTTCGGTACGTCAAGGGGTACCCTCCCACGGTCAACGATCCCGAGCTCTTCCGCCTAGCCGCCGCTTCCATCCGGGGCTCGCTGGGCGAGGCGTGCCTGGTGGAGCTGGAGAAGCCCGACCTGGGCGGAGAGGATTTCTCCTTCTTCGCCCGGGAACGCCCCGGCCTGATGGCCTGGCTGGGCTGCCGACCCGTCGGGATGCCGCGCGAGGAGATGGCGGTCCTGCACAACACGCGTTTTGCCCCCGACGAGGGATGCTTCCCCTACGGCGTCCGGTTCCTGGCCTCCTGCGCCGCGGACTTCCTGAGGGGCTGAGGCCGGCCAGGCGGCCCGGGTCCGGAACAAAATACCCCGACGGGAGGTGGCGTCTTCCCCTGCACGGCATAGCTGCGCGGCCGGGAGCCTTTCGGCGTCGTGCCGGCTCCCCGGCCTTCCTTTCCATCTTCGAAAGCGTTCGAGAACGGAGGTACGAACATGAGTGAGTCCGTAACGAAAGCGGTACCCAAGCGCAGCGGGTTCGAGAAGTTCATCCGCGGCGTCGAGATCGTCGGCAACAAGTTCCCGCACCCCTTCTGGCTTTTCGTCCTGCTGTCGCTACTGGTGATGGGGCTCTCGGCTTGGTTCGCCCAGAAGGGGACGTCCGTGACCTACCTGGTGGCCAAGGCGGGCGAGGCCCCCAAGGAGACCACCGTCGCGGTCGTGAACCTCCTGTCCTACGAGTCCATGCGGCAGTTTCTCGCGGACTTCGTCAAGACCTACATGAACTTCGCGCCGCTGGGCCTGATCCTGACGATGATGCTGGGCATCGGGCTCGTGGAGCAGACGGGAATGATCTCCGCACTGATGCGCAAGACCATTCTGGGCGCGCCCCGCGCCCTGGTGACGGCGGTTATCGCGCTCGTGGGCATCAACGCGAACCTGGCCTCGGACGCGGGCATCATCTTCACGCCCGTCATCGCGGCGGCCGTGTTCAAGGCGCTGGGCCGGAACCCGTGGGTGGGCATCGCCGCGGGCTACGCGGCGGCATCGGGCGGGTTCACCGCCAACCTCATGGTCGCGGGGACCGACGCGCTGCTCGCGGGCATCACCAGGTCCGCCATCGAGGGGGTCCCGAACCTCCCGGCGAACGTCCCGGTCCATCCCCTGATCAACTGGTATTTCATGATCGCGGCCACCTTCGTGCTGACCTTCCTCACGGTCTTCGTGACGGAACGGTACACCGTCAGGCTGCTTGGGGACGACGAGGCCGGGCACGACGCGGAGGAGCTGAAGAAGCACGCGGTGACGCCCGCGGAGAACCGCGGACTGTTCTGCGCCCTGCTGGCGCTCGTAGCCTACGTCGCCCTGATCGTCTGGCTGACGTATCCCCAGGGCTCCCTGTTCCGCGCGCCCGACGGGTCCCTGCTTCCCAAGTCGCCCCTGCTCAGCAGCGTCATGCCGCTGCTCTTCTTCCTGTTCTTCTTCGTCGGCGTCGCGTACGGCCTGGGGGCCGGCGTGATCCGCAAGGGGGAGGACATCCCCAAGCTGATGCAGAAGGGGATCGTCGGCAGCACCGGCTTCATGGTGGTGGTCCTGCCCGCCTCCTTCTTCGTGGCCCTCTTCCGGATGAGCCGCTTCGACACCGTCCTGTCGGTGAGCGGCGCGGACTGGCTGAAGAGCATGAACCTGGGCGGCGTGCCGCTCCTGCTGCTGTTCATCCTGCTGGTGACCTTCCTGAACCTGTTCATGATGAGCGGGTCGGCCAAGTGGCTGATCCTGGCCCCGATCTTCGTCCCCATGTTCGCCCAGGTGGGCTTCTCCCCGGCCCTGACCCAGGTGGCCTACCGAATCGGCGACTCCACGACCAACATCATCACTCCGCTCTCCTACTACCTGCCCGTCATCATCGGACTGCTGGAACAGTACAGGAAGGACAGCGACCCGGAGGTCGGGATCGGCACGGTCATCTCGATGGCCATGCCCTACACGATCTTCTACGTGCTGGGGTTCACGGCCCTGCTGGTCGCGTGGTACCTGCTTGGGCTGCCTCTGGGGCCCGGGACTCCGGTCTCCATCTGAGGCGAGGTGTTTTTTTCGGGGCGGACGGACGGGGTATAATTTAAGGGGTCCCGACGGTGAAGTGCGTGTGGGGGCGTTTCAATTCTTGGACCGGAGACGAAAAGGAGTGATCTGGAGAATGCGTAAGGTATCGTTGGTTCTGCTGCTTGTTTTTGCGCTTGCGGGTGCGGCGTTCGCCGCGGACGACGTGATCAGGATCGGCGTCTACAACTGCCTGACCGGCCAGAACGCCTTCGGCGGCCAGCTGGAGCTCGAGGGCACGCAGCTGGCGCACAAGGAGATCCCGGAGGTCCTGGGCAGGAAGGTGGAGCTCGTGGTGGTGGACAACAAGT
>NZ_RQYL01000026.1 GCF_003860125.1 Fretibacterium sp. OH1220_COT-178
ACCGTCCTGGGCAAGCCAGGTTCTGGGGGCCTGGTTACTGTGGTTGACCGCACAAGCCGCTTGCTGCTGGCGGCAAAGATCGAAGACAAGACTGCGTCTGCTGTTCAAGCTGCCCTGATCCGTCTGCTCAAGGGGATGGAGTGCCGTAGCCTGACGACAGACAACGGAAAGGAGTTTGCTCGACATAAGGAGATAGCCACAGCCCTGGGGGCTCCTGTCTACTTTGCCCATCCCCATAGCCCCTGGGAACGGGGTACAAATGAAAACACAAACGGACTCATTCGCGAATATTTGCCCAAGGGGCTCGATTTTCGAGAGGTGCGGAACGATGTTGTTCTACGGATTGTAGAACGGCTGAACAACCGTCCCAGAAAGTGTCTCGGCTTTCGTACCCCGAATGAGGCTTTTTTCAATTTGCCTGTTGCGTTTAGATTGACAATCTAGCAGGGAAAATACTTCTCATAGCTATAAGCTACCTGAACCCCCGGCCGAGCCGGGGGTTTTCAAAACACAACGAAAAGGGCGTTTTCCTCGTAACAAGGAAAAACGCCCTTTTCTCTAATCTTTTCATCGACCGCTTAATTTTCGGTCGAGGATATCCTTGGTGGAGCTAAGGGGATTCGAACCCCTGACCTCTTGAATGCCATTCAAGCGCTCTCCCAGCTGAGCTATAGCCCCACGGCAAAACAGGAGAAATTATAGGGACAACAGAGGTTTTTGTCAAGAACAAATTCCACCCACGGATGGCCTTTCGGGGCAGAATGTACTATTGCAGCAGCCAAGCGATCTGGTTCCCACACCAGATGCCTTAAGACGCCTCACTCCGCCCTCATCCCCTTCGCAGATAACGGATACAACGGCAGCTTTTCGTTGCGCCTCGCCCCATTTCGGCTCTTCATCGGAGAGCGTGACAAACCGCAGCGAGCCCCTCAACCTTTTCTTCGGTTGTGCCGGCTGCTTGTCACCAACTTCGCAGATCTTAGGAACGTCGCTGAACTCGGGGCTATCGTTGGTGGACATCAAAAGCCAGCTATCAGCCTAAACACAAAGCCTGCACATAGTTCAGAAATGAAATTAGGTATAATACAGGCGGGGTTTCACTGTCTTCCCCCAAAAAGCCGAGGGAGAGATGACTGGAATGGGAGAGCCTTTTCGCGTATCCGATCTCTTGGATACCTTGATACGACTTGAGGAAAGGGGCAGCGCCTTCTACGAGGACCTGGCCGCGAGGACAAAATCGGAACGGGCGCGGGCGCTCTTCGAAGAACTCAGCAGAGAGGAACGAGAGCACGAAGCCCTGTATTCCGCCCTCAAAAAGGAGTTCGGCGATGGCGCTCCTCCGGATTCGGACCGTATCCGTCACCTGGACACACTGATTCGCCAGAGCTTTGCCTTCGAGGAGTTCAGGCCCATCCTCAAGGACTCCGACAAGGCATGGGAACAGGCCATCGATTTCGCCATACAGCTCGAAAAGAACACCGCGGCCTACGTCCGGGAGATCCGCAGCATCCTCCGGACCGAGGCCCCGGAGGTCTTCGAGGCCATTCTGGCCGAGGAGGAACGGCATCTCAGAATGCTGGCGGACTACAAAAACGAGGCTGGATTCTGAAAAGGGAGAGCCCGACGGACCGAAGCCCGGGGCTCTCCCCAACTCTATCCAGGACCATCCGGCCGGAGCTCTCGCCCTCCATCGCCAATCGAGCGGTCAGCGGCGCAGGACCTTGGACAGAAAATCTGCGGTACGCGGCTCCCGCGGCCGGTCGAAGACCTCCTCCGGCGTCCCCTCCTCGGCGATGCTTCCCCGGTCCATGAAGAACACACGGTCGGCAAACTCCCGGGCAAACCCCATCTCGTGCGTGACCAACAGCATCGTCATGCCGTCCCCGGCGAGCTCCTTCATCACCGCGAGCACCTCGCCGATCATCTCGGGATCGAGCGCGGAGGTCGGCTCGTCGAAAAGCAGCACCTCCGGACTCATCGCGAGGGCCCGGGCGATGGCGACCCGTTGCTTCTGTCCTCCGGAAAGCCTTTCAGGCCATTCGTCCACCTTGTCCTCCAGCCCCACGCGCCGCAGCAGTTTCTCCGCCAGGGCGTCCGCCTCCTTGGGACCGCACAACCCCAACGAGACCGGAGCCAGCGTGATGTTGCGCCTAACGCTCAGGTGAGGAAAGAGGTTGAAGTGCTGAAAGACCATGCCCATGTGCCGACGGACCCGGTCGATATTGCAGCCGGGAGCGGTGATATCCTCTCCCCGAAAGAGAATGGTGCCGGAGCTCGGCTCCTCCATCCGGTTCAGGCAGCGCAGAAAGGTGCTCTTGCCCGAGCCCGAGGGACCGATGATCGCCAATTTCTCCCCTCTCTCGATCGTGGTTTCGATGCCGTTCAGGACGGATACCCCGCCGAACTCCTTGCTCAGGCCGCGAACCTCGATCAGAGGCCTGCCGCCCCCAGCCGCACGCTCCCCCATCCTCAGGACCTCCGGCTGCGATGCAGCCACTTTTCCAGCCTGCGGACCAGCTCCGTCAGAACCAGCACCATCGCCAGATAGATCAGGGCCACCATCACCAATGGCTGGGAATGCTCCAGCGTCAGCGCTTGGATGTTCTGTCCGGCGCGCGTCAGATCGTCGATGCCGATATAGCCGGCCACCGAGGTCTCCTTCAGCAACGTGATGAACTCGTTGAACAGCATGGGCACGACGTTCCGGAACGCCTGGGGCAGGACGATGCGCAGCATCGTGACCCGATAGGACAGCCCAAGGGAACGTCCGGCCTCCATCTGCCCGGGATCGACGGCCTCGATCCCGCCGCGGAAGATCTCCGCGACGTAGGCCCCGGAGTTCAGGCCGAAAGCCAGGATGGCTATGTGGAGGGTGTTGACGTCGCGTGCCGTGGCGAATATGGAGAAGTTCCAGATCAGAAGCTGCACCATCACCGGCGTCCCACGCAGAACGGTGATGTAGAGGTTGGCGAGGGCGTTCAGAAGGCCGATCCGCGCCCCCCCTCGATAGGCTACTCGGATCACGCTGATGACCAGACCGAGAACGAGACCGATCAGGGTGGCAAACAGCGTCATGCTCAGGGTGGCCTTCAAGCCGTCGAGCAACATCCTGTAGCGCCCGTCCAGGATGAAATTCTGATGGAACTTCTCCCCGAAATCCCTCCAGGCACCGGGAGAGAAGAAACCGCTGTGGATCAGGATCGCGACGAGGAGCACCCCGCAAACGAGAAGGCTGGCGTCACCCCGTCCGGGCCGGCTCCATCCACGGGACACCCCCCTGTCGCCGAAGTCGAGGGGGGAGGGGGACGTCATCGGAACGCGCCCCCCTCCCCCAGATTCCATTCCGTCATTTTCCCGCGGGGGCCTCGTAGTCGTCCGCCCGGACCACGGCCACCTGCCTGGCTCCCTCGACATAGTTGGCCGAGAAATCCATGTTCTTCTTCCGATCCTCGGTGACGGTGATCCCGGCGCAGATCATGTCGACCTTGCCGGAGGACACGGCCATGGGGAGCGCGTCGAAGTTCATGTTCTCGATCACCAATTCCTTGTCCAGACGCTTGGCGATCCCTGCCGCCATCTCGATGTCGATGCCGATGTAACCGCTGCCCACCTTGAGCTCGTAGGGAGCGAAGCCGGCCTCCGTCCCCATGATCAATTTGCCGCCTCTGGCGCCCTTGTTCAGGTCGATGTCCTCCGGTTTGACGGAAAAATCGCCGTTGTACTTGTCGATGATGGCCGCCAGGGTTCCGTCCGCCTTCATCGCGGCAAGGGCTTCATCGACCCGCTCACGAAGTTCCGTGTTCCCCTTCCTGAAGCCGATCGCGTAGCTCTCCTCGGAGAGCGACTCATGCATCAGGGCCAGGTTTTCCACACTTCGCAGGAATCTTTGGGCCGGGGCCTCGTCCATGATCACCGCCCGAACCTTCCCCTGACGCAGTGCCGCAATTGCGTCCACGTACTTCTCATAGGTGGTCAGCAGCGCCTTGCTGTCCTCGCCCAGCAGGTCCTCGGCCAGAAAATGACCGATCGTACCGCGCTGCGCCGCCAGCTTCTGATCCTTCAGCTGATCGATGCCCGTCAACTTTTCCGCACCCTGGGAAGCGCCGGCCAAAAGCACCAGCACCGCCCACAAGGTGAACACGGCAAAACCTCCAAAAGCCCTCCCCGATTTTCTCATGGCAACCACCCTTCCCTGCATCGGTATCGGTCCCGAAACCAGGCGACAAGATCCTCACGCAACCCCGTCGCGCTTATGAGTTTGCATTATAGCATCCAAAAGGGATAAAATATACCAAAATAAACTTTTCGCTCCCCATGCAACATCGATACACTCTCACGACATCCCGTCACGGCCTTTTTCGGCGGCGGCCTCCGGCTCTCGGACTCGGCATGCGGCCCCTTCCCGTTTCCTCCGGCGCCCCGCCGCGGGACTCCGCAATCAGGTCGCGCAACGTCGCGGCGCGTTCGAAATCCAGCCGCTCGACGGCCTCCCACATCGCGCGCTCCAGCTCCGCCACCGACAGTTTCGGGGCCTCGTCGGGCTTTCGGTCCCCCCGTCCGGGGCCGTCCAGCGAGTAGGCCTCCAGCAGCTCCTGCGGGAGAAGGCTCTTGACCTCCTTCTCGATGTTGCGCGGGACGATGCCGTGCTTCTCGTTGAAATCCATCTGCTTCCGGCGGCGTCGTTCCGTCTCCTCCACGGCCCTGCGGATGCTCTCCGTCTCCGCATCGGCATAGAGGTAGACCGTGCTGTCCACGTTTCGGGCCGCGCGCCCCATGATCTGGATCAGGGACCGGTAGGACCGCAGATACCCCTCGCGGTCCGCATCGAGGATCGCGACCATCGTCACCTCGGGCAGGTCCATGCCCTCGCGCAGCAGATTGATGCCCACCAGCACCTGGACGTCCCCTTTGCGCAGATCGCGGATCAGCTCCGCGCGCTCGAAGGTGTTCAGCTCCGAGTGAATGTAGCGCACCTTGAACTTGAGTTCCCTCAGGTAGTCGGCCAAGTCCTCGGACGAGCGCTTCGTCAGGGTCAGCACCAGTGCGCGCTCTCCCTTTTCCGCCACCGTGCGCAGGCGCTCGATCAGGTCGTCGATCTGCCCCTTGGCGGGCAGAACCACCACCTCCGGGTCCGGAATGCCGGTGGGGCGGATCACCTGTTCCACGACCTGCGTGGAGTGCTCCAGCTCATAATCGCCCGGCGTGGCGGAGACGAAGACCGCCGTATGCAGGTGTCCCTCGAACTCGTGCCACTCCAGCGGACGGTTGTCCAGGCAGGAGGGCAGACGGAACCCGTTGTCCACCAAGACCGTCTTGCGGGCGCGGTCGCCGTTGTACATGCCCCGCACCTGGGGCAGCGTGATGTGGGATTCGTCCACGATCATCAGAAAATCCCGGGGGAAGAAGTCGACCAGCGTGCCGGGCGGATCGCCGATGTTCCTGCCGTCGAGGTAGACGGAGTAGTTCTCGATTCCCGAGCAGTACCCCACCTCGGAGAGCATCTCCAGGTCGTAGCGCGTGCGCATCCGGATGCGCTGGGCCTCCAGGAACTTGCCCTCGTTGGCGAAGCGCTCCTCCATCCGGGCCAGCTCCGCCTCGATCAAGGGCTTGGAGCGCTCGATGGCGTCCGTCTGGGTGACGTAGTGCTGGGCGGGGAAGATGGACGCCTCCGGCATCCGCTCCACCAGCTTGCCCGTCAGCGGGTTCACCAGGTCCACCCGCTCGATCTCGTCGTCGAAGAAGGTGACGCGGATGCAGTTCTCGTCGTAGGCGGGAAAGATCTCGATGGTGTCGCCCCGGACGCGGAACTTCCCGGCCTCCAGCACCGTATCGTTGCGCTCGTAGTAGTTCTCCATCAGGTGCTGCAGAAAGGCGCGGTGCTCCCAGCGGTCGCCCTCCGCGAAGGAGAAGATGGCGTTTTCGTAGTTCTCGCGCTTGCCCAGGCCATAGATGCAGGAGACGCTGGCCACGACCAGGACGTCGCGCCGCTCGATCAGAGCCTTGGTCGCGGCCAGCCGAAGCCGTTCGATGCGTTCGTTGACGGAGGCATCCTTCTCGATGTAGGTGTCGCTGGACGGGATATAGGCCTCCGGCTGATAGTAGTCGTAGTAGCTGACGAAGTAGTGGACGGCGTTTTCCGGGAAGAACATCTTGAACTCGCTGTAGAGCTGGGCCGCGAGCGTCTTGTTGTGCGCCAGAACCAGGGTGGGCCGGTTGACCGCCGCCACGACGTTGGCCATGGTGAAGGTCTTGCCGCTCCCCGTGACGCCCATCAGCGTCTGGAAGCGGTCCCCGCGGTTCAGCCCCTTCGTCAGGGCTTCGACGGCCTCCGGCTGGTCGCCCGATGCGGGCCAGTCCGAGTGCAGGACGAAATCTTTACGGATCAATGTCATGGCCTCCCAATCGAGACGAATTTCAGTTGAGACGAAGAGGGCGGGGGCCAGAATGATGCCGGCCCTCGCCCTTCATTTTAAAGCATCGACGTCCGCGCTCGCGAATCAGCCCACAAGGCCGTCCTTGGGCAGACCGTCGGTCCGGTTCTCCGGCAGAGGGGGCACCTCTCCCTCGGCGACCGCCGTCTCGGCGGTTTCCTCCGTATCCCCCCTGGGCTCCTCCGCCCCGGAAACGGACTCGGAGGAAGCCTCCTCCGTCTTGGAGACCGAGCCGTTCCCGTTCCGCCGCTCCGGCTTCGGAGGCAGTTCCTCCCCGTTCATCAGAGCGTCGAACTCCTTGCCGTCCAAGACCTCCCGCTCCAACAGGACGGCGGCGATCCGGTCCAGAAGTTCCCGCTTCTCCGTCAGGATCTCCTTGGCCTTCGCGTAACAGGAGTCGATGATCGCCTTGACCTCCTGGTCGATGGCATAAGCCACCTCCTCGCTGTAGTCCCGATCCTCGGAGATGTCGCGTCCCAGGAAGATCTCCTCGTGCTTCCGCCCCAGCTTGACCAGCCCCAGCCGCTCGCTCATGCCGAGCTCCGTCACCATCTGGCGCGCCGTCCGGGTGGAGCGGTCCAGGTCGTTGGCCGCTCCGCTGGTGACGTCGCCGAAGACCAGCTCCTCCGCGACGCGGCCGCTGAGCAGGATACTGATGCGGTTCAGCAGGTCCGAGCGGGACGTGAGGAAGCGGTCCTCCTCCGGCAGCTGGAGCGTATAGCCCAGCGCGGCGTGCCCGCGCGGGATGATCGAGATCTTGTGCACGGGGTCGCTCTCCGGCAGCATCTTGGCGACGATCGCATGCCCCACCTCGTGGTAGGCGATGATCTTCTTCTCCTTATCGCTGATCAGGCGGCTGCGCCGCTCGGGGCCGGCCATCACGCGCTCGATCCCCTCCTCGAACTCCTCCATGCCGATCTTCTCCCTGTCGTGCCGGGCGGACAGCAAAGCCGCCTCGTTGACGAGGTTCTCGAGGTCCGCGCCGACGAAACCCGGCGTCCTCCGGGCCAACACCCCCAGATCGACGTCGTCGTCCAGCTTCTTGTTCCGAACATGCACCTTCAGGATCGCCTCGCGGCCGTTGACGTCCGGACGGTCCACCACGATGTGCCGGTCGAAACGCCCCGGGCGCAACAGTGCCGGATCCAGAATGTCCGGCCGGTTCGTCGCGGCGATCAGAATCGTGCTGCTGTCGTCCTCGAAGCCGTCGAGCTCCACGAGAAGCTGGTTCAGGGTCTGCTCGCGCTCGTCATGACCGCCGCCGAGTCCCGCGCCCCTGTGCCGCCCCACGGCGTCCATCTCGTCGATGAAGATGATGCAGGGCTGGTACTTCTTGGCCTGGTCGAACAGGTCGCGCACACGAGCCGCCCCCACGCCGACGAACATCTCGACGAAATCCGAGCCGCTCACACTGAAGAAGGGCACGTCCGCCTCGCCCGCCGCCGCACGGGCCAGAAGCGTCTTACCGGTACCGGGAGGTCCCAGCAGCAGCACGCCGCGCGGCACCTTGGCCCCCAGCTTCGTGAACTTCGCCGGATCCTTGAGGAAGTGGATGACCTCCTGCAATTCCTCCTTCGACTCGTCGCATCCCGCGACGTCGTCGAACGTCACCTTCGGACGGTTGTCCAGAAAGAGCTTGGCCTTGCTCTTGGCAAAGGACATCACCTTCCCGCCGCCGCCCTGCATGTTGTAGAGGAAGAAGATCCAGACGCCGATCAGCAGGAGGGTCGGGAACAGGGAGGAGAGCATCGTAACCCACCAGGAGGTCTTCTGGGGCGCTTCGATATTGACGATTGCCCCCTTCTTGGCCGCCACCTCCGCCAGATTTCCGACCTCCACCCCGTAGGTCAGGAAACGGGTGCCGTCCTTGAACTCCCCCTTCAGGACGGCGGAGCTGGATTCGCCCGGCAACGTGTTGTTGCGGATCTGAAGGCTGCGGACCCTTCCCCCATCGAGCTCCGACAGAAAAGAGCTGTAACTGATCTCGGTGTGCTGCTTCTGGACCTGTTCCGGGGTAAGGAACATGTTGACCACGCTGACCACCAGAAGAATGAGGATCAGGTAAAGGCCCAGATTTTTTACTATTCGACCCAAAACATCGCCGCCTCTCCAACAAGCTCCCCCCCAAGGGGGCGGAAACCGAAAAAGTATCCAAAAACACTACGTCGTGCTTTACAATGCAAGCAACGCCGCCCACCGCGGAACAAACCGACGGGCACGCAACGGACGGAACGCGAACTTTATGATTTTATCATCAAGCCCCCGGAGGCTGAAACGAGAAAACACGGATATATTCGCCCCGGGAAAGCGTACGGCCCCCTCAAAACTCCACGGCCCGGATATCCGGAAGATGGCGCCACCTTCCGGCGCAGTCCAAACCATAGCCGACGACGAAGGCATCCGGCAGCGAGAAACCGCAATAATCCACATGGACGGCCACCTCGCGCCGCGCGCTCTTGTCCAGCAGCACGCAGGTCCTCAGACTGGCGGGCCTGCGCGCATGCAGGAGCTCCAGAAGGTAGGAGAGCGTCAGTCCCGTGTCGATGATGTCCTCGACGATCAGGACGTCCCTGCCCTCGATGCTGCTGCCGATGTCGCGAAGAATACGGACGACGCCGCTGCTTTTCGTCGCGTTTTCGTAGGACGAGACGGACATGAAGTCGACCCGTACGTCCAGATCCTCCGGCATCCGCCGCACGAGGTCGCTCAGAAAGAAGACGGCACCGTTCAGGATACCGACGACAAGCAATTCCTTGCCCCGCGCATCCGACGCAATCTGAGCGGCCAGCTCGGAGACGCGCCCGGCGATCTCCTCGCTCGAAAACAACACCTTGCCAATTCGATATTCCTGATTCACCTTGTCCCCAGCCTCCTCGACAACCTCGGTATTCACGATTTTCGACACAGGCCGCCCCCCTCGGGACGGGGCGCCGCCGAACGGGCCCAGGTGACCCGGCGGGCGTCGCCACAAACCGTTATTCCCCCGCCCCAGGCGAACGAGAACCGTTCTCTGCCCTCCAGCAGGCGGGCGAGCTCAAGACTCCGGACTCGGGAGAGGGCGGTCAGCCCCAGCCGTCGCGCCAGCGCGCGGATCAGAAGCACCCGGTCCGAATCCGGCAGACCGGCGAGACGGCTCCGGGCAATTCCGGCAGGAAGGCCCGATTCTTCCACCCCCGCGGCCGCAAGCAGCTCCGTCCCGCGCCGTTCCTCGTCCTCGCGGTACGCGCGCATCTCCTCGGCGAAGGCCGCCAGATGCTCGACGGCCCGTTCGTTGACCCGCTCCTCCACGAGAGGCAGAAGGCTGTGGCGCAGAAAGTTCCGCGTGTGCCTCAGATCCTCGTTCGAGCGATCCTCCCTCCAGCAGAACCCTCGACAACGCAAAATGTCCCTGAGGAACTCCCTCCCCAGGGACAGGAGCGGACGAAAAAAAATGCCTCGCCGCTCGGGCATTCCCACACTGCCGCGCACTCCGGTGCCGCGCAGAAGGTTGAAGAGCACGGTCTCGGCAACGTCCTCGCGGTTGTGTCCCAGCGCAACCCCGCAGGCGCCGCATTCTTCGGCCAGGTCGGACAGGGCCTCGTAACGCATCCGCCGCGCGGCGGACTCCAGCGACTCCCCCCTTCGGGCGCCGCCGGGCACGTCGACCCGGGCCTCCCGAAATTCCACCCCCCAGCCGAGGGCGGCCTGACGGACAAAGCGCGCATCCTCGTCGGACTCCGCCCCTCGGATGCCGTGATTCACATGAGCGGCCACGACGGGCCCCGCATAGAAGGTCCTGAGGAGCCAGAGCAGCGCCATGGAATCCCCCCCCCCGGATACCGCCGCCAGAACCGGCCCGGAGGGAGGCAGCCAGCCCTGACGCCTCCCGACGCGTTCCAGGCGCTTCGCCAGGGAGTGCAGGGAGAGCGGGTAAGGGATATCCCGGCCCCGCTCCCGTTCTCGCTCAAAGGGCGTCAGGCGTCCCCACGCCGAACGATAGAGCGAGTCGCGATCCTCCCTCCGATCCGCCATCGGCCCTCAGTCCACGGTCTCCGTCTCGTCTTCGAGGGGAGCGGCCTCCGGGGCGTCCTCCGCCGCAGGAACGGCGATGTCCCCGCTCGCAAGTTCCTCCGTGCCGTACAGCATACGATAGACCGCCAGATTGCCGGACACCTTCTGGACGTAGTCGCAGGTCTCGTTGAAACGGACCTCCTCGATCCAGCGATCGGGGGACATCTTGTCCCTGCCGTCCTTCAGCCACTTTCGCGCGTTGCCGGACCCCGCATTGTAGGCGGCCATGACCCAATCCTTACGGGCGAAGGACTTGCTCAGCCAGGCCAGGTGCGAGGTCCCCATCGCGATGTTGTCCGCAATGTCGTAGATATTGTATTGCTTCAACCCCATGCGCTTGGCCTCGCCCTTGGCCGTCCCCGGCATGAGCTGCATCAGCCCCGACGCCCCGGCCCAGCTCGTGGCCCTGGGTTTGAAGGCGCTCTCCTGCCGCATGACGGCCCAGACGAAATGGTTCTCGACCCCATAGGTCCCGCAGGCCTTCTCCACCTGGGTTCGGAAGGGGCGGGGATAAAGCGCCTCCAGATCGGAACGGTAAAGGGTCGTTCCCGAGGTCATCAGGCCGGTCATTCGGCGTGCCTGTTCGTAGGCCTCCTCCAGCCCCAGCCAGCGAGCCAATTTCAAGGAACGATAGAGATCCCGCGCCGAGGTCCCGGGGGCCTGGAGCCTCAACCGCGCGTAGAGGACGAACCCCCAAAGCTCCAAATCCCGGGGCTTGGAAGCCAATGCGGGATTCTCCCCGTCCAGAATTTTGATCGTCCCGGGACGGCCCATGAAGGTGTAGATGGAGAGAGGATGGTTGCGGGCCAGGGCGTCCAGGGTCTTTTCGGCCTCGGCCGCCTTGCCTGCGGCCCGCTCCGCATGGGCGATCCAATAGAGAATCCGGGCCTTCCGCGAGGCATCGGAGCCGGGCGCATAAGCCTGTCTCCAGAGACGGACGGCCTCGCTGGGGTTTTTGGCGTTCAGGCTCGCCCAGCCCCGGCGCCAGAGCACCTCGAAGGCGTAGGCCGTGTCCGGGTACCCCCGAAGCAGCCGGTCCTCCAGCTTCCCCTTTTGGTCCTCGTCCACAAGGCCGCTGAGCACCAGCAGAGCACGGGCCTGAGGCTTGCCCTTGCGCGCCTTGACGATACGCTCCAGCACAGGGACGGCATCCTTCTTGTCGTCCCGCGCGAGGATTCCGATGCGCCGCACGGACGACTCCGCGTAGGCGTTGCCGGCCTCGGCCAGGGACCCCCACAAGGCCAGCGCCTCCGCCCTGCGTTTCAGCCGATGCAAGGACCAGGCACGGTAATACGCGGCCCTCCGGCCCTCCGCAGAGGCGATCGGGACGGACGCCAGCCGTTCGACCGCCGTCTTGTCGTCCTTCTTCAGATGGGCATAGACCCCGAGGGCAACCCGGACCGACTGAGGCCAAGGCTTCTTATGCAGGGACAGGACCTCGGCAGCCGCCTTGTTGCCCGCCTGAAGCTTCAGGAGGCTCAGGGCCTGCGCGGTCCGATCCCCCGGCAGGCGGACAAGCCGCGAGAGAACATAAATTCGGCGCTCCTTCGTATCCGCGGCCTGGAGCATCCGCTCCAGGGCCACCTGCACCGCTCGGGGCTCTCCGTCCTTCCGGAGACGATACTGAGCCGAGGCGATGTAGTATCTCAGGTCCTTCGGCGCGGACCTCCAAAGCCGCTCGGAGAGGGCAAGGGCCTCCTCCGTCCGCCCCGTCCTCTCGTACCCCAGAAGCAGCGTCATATCCGCATAGGGCCGAACCGACTGGGGGAAGGAGGCGCCGTGAGCCTCCAGAACGGCGACCGCTTCGGTCCACTTGCCGCGCAGGCGCAGAGCGTTCGCCATCAGGGCATGCTCCCGGGGCGAGGCATCCCGCTTCGAGGCATAGGCCTTGTCCATGGCAGCCCAGGCGCGCCGCCAGAAGAGATCGTACATCGGGGTGTCCGCCGCCTCGACCCCATGGACCCCACAAAGCAACGCCAGCAGCGCCGCACAGGCGAGCCGGCAGACCTTCGTCTCAAAGAATTTTTTCAGCACTGGCATCTCCTTAACGGTATACGATTCGTCCCCTCCCCCGGTACTCCGCCGAAAGGAGGAAACCGGTCAATGAAACGACGGCAAATACAGGACCTGCCGGACCCAGTCGGGCCAATCGGGAGCGCGTCCCTCCCCCTCGAAGAGGGCAAAGGCGGCCCCGCCGCTGCCCGTTATCCCCCAAGCCATGCAGCCCAGCCGCTCGAAGCGGTCGAAGAGCCGACGGTAATCGGGGAAACGCTCCAGGAGGGGCGGCGCAAAATCGTTGGGGAGGAGCCCCACGCGCTCCCCCCTCCCCAGCGCCTCATGAAGCCGCATCGCCTCCGCGCGGGCATCGGGCTCGGACAGCGGATAGCCATCGGGATGCCGAAGATCCAGGTCGCCGTAGGCATTTTTCGTCCCCACGCTCCAGTCGGGAAACACCACCCACCCCCGGAGGGGAAGGGGGACGACGGGCTCGATCCGATCCCCGATCCCCGCCACCAGGGCTGCGGAACAGCCCGAGAAGAGAAAGGGCACGTCCGCCCCGGTACGGCGCACGACCTCCGCCCATCGTCCTTCCCCCCCATCGGCCGCAAGCCATCTCAGGAGCGCCGCCGCATTGCCGCTTCCCGCCCCCAGCCCGGCCCCCGGATAAAGGCTCTTGACGAGCTCCACGTCCAGGCAGGGGACGGAAAGACCGGCGCTCCGCGCCAGTCGAAGAGCCTTGAAGACGATGTTCTCGCCCTCGAGCGCCATCCCCTCCACCCGAACCCGATCCTCGCCCACGGGGTCGGGCAGGACGGATACGCGGAGCACCTCGCCCGAGGGAATCCGGAGGAACAGCGAGACGAGATTGTGATAGCCGTCCTCCCGCCGTCCGGTCACCCGAAGGGACAGGTTCATTTTCGCATAGGCGGGCAGAATAACGCGCATGGCACTCACTCCTCGGTTTCGGAAAGGCCGACCGGGGCGCATAAAAAATACCCCCGACCAGCCGGGGGTATTGTACCTAAACGCGACTCACAATTTCAAGTTCGACCTCTCGGGTCAGTATCTCCGCGTAGCTGAAGGAGACGGTGCTCGCCCTCGATTCATCGTACAAGGTGAAGAGCTTGGGGTAGACATCCAAGAGAATTCCCTCCGTCTCCTCGGTCCGGTTCCTCCCCTTGGACGTGCGACAGCGGACCAGCTGTCCCTTATAGGAAAAGATTTCAGCTTTGATGGACGTGAGCGTTCTCGGCACGAAACATCACTTCCTCGACCTCGACTTCTTTTAAGTATAACACAAAGAGGAGAAAGAGGAAAAAAGTACGATCATCCGAGCCGCACGTCAAGGACGCGACGGGCCTTACGGGGCACCCGAAGCCTCGTGCATCTCAAGCCCCTCCGCAGTCCCCGCAGGGCGGATCTCGAGTTCAGCTCCCCTGGGCCGGGACGTGATCCGGCAACGGATGGCCGCGCAGAATCACCGGCGTATGGATGACCATTCCCCTCGGCATGACATACCGGTTTTCCCCCTCCCGATCCAGCAGGACGGGATAACCGTCGCGCGTCACGGTTCCCAGCGCCTCGGGATTGCGGCGGGGACGAACGTCCATCGTAAAGCCGTCCCCGCAATCGGGAACGGTGATGACCGCGGGGGCGGCCGAAACCGGAGGATGGGCGGCAAACGCAGCTCCCGCCAGGGCGAGCGCACCGACGAGGGCGAGACGGAGCCGAGCCGAGCCGCTCATCGGGACGGGACCACCTCTCCCATCCAGTAATACCCCCACTCGGTGGCCTGCTGGGCCAGCACTGGCATGTCGGCCTCGTACCAGACGAACCGATTGCGTTTGACCATGCGGGACATCTCATAGAGCTGCCCCTTGAGGGCATCCACCGGGCGCTGAGACTCCCGGGGGGTTATCTGAAACCAGCTGCGCCCCGTCCAGACGTAAATCGCCTTCGGAAAGTTGCCCTTCCAGGCGACGGGAACGGCGGGGTTGTGCAGGACTCCCATGCGATCGACGCTGCTCTTCCAGTTTCCGATGGCCATGAAGCGGGGGTTGAAGCTCCAGTCCGGCACCCAGGTGGAGTGCGTCCCGCCCCCCGCGGAACGGGACGGCGGCAGCGAGGGCTGACGGACGACCGAGGCATTCGGCGGAGGGACCTTCACGAACGACGAGATCTGGGCCGGCCGAACCCATGGGGTGATCCCCGCCATGGAGGGGACCACCGATCCGACGATGTAGTTGGTCGGGTTCAGATTGGGTCCTGCGGATGTACCGTACACCCAGACGCCGTCCCGGTTCTTCGTCACCGGATAACCGTCGAAGGTCACGTACCAGTTCTTGGGCATGTTGTAGGGACGGTACACGTAAAACTGCATCCCCGCATAGGAGGGCTGAGCGACCAACAGGGGCTCGGCCACGTAGACCTTGCCCTCCGACACGGCCGGGCGGGCCAGGGCGGCAAGGGCCAGACAGAGGATAAAGCCGGAACGCCGAAAGAATACGGGCAACACGATCACTCCCAGTTACAGCTAGAACATGCCGCCGGGACCGGAACGCAGCGCCGCCCCGGCAGCTCCCTCGATCTTCGCCCCCTCATCGGGCGGGGACGATCTGTCCCATCCATCGGTAGCCCCAGAGCGCTGCGTGCTGGGCCAGGACGTTCATGTCCTGATCGGTCCAGACCAGGTTGTTCCTGTTGGACATACAGGTCAGCTCGTACAATTTGCCGCGCAGCACGTCCACGGGGGACTCCCATTCGTCAAGGTCGATCTGGTACCAGCTTCTCCCCGTCCAGGCATAGATCACGTCGGGACGGCGCCCCTTCCAGGCGACGGGAACCGCGGGCTTGCTCAGCACCCCGATACGGTCCACGCTCCTCCCCCATCCCCCGATCGCCACGAAATTGGGATTGCGCACCCAGCAGGGCACATAAACGGGCGTCATGACGGCAACGGGAGCGACCGGGACCACAGGCGCGACGGCCGCGACCGGAGCGACGGCCGTCCTGACGACCGGAACCGGCGAGACGACGGGAGCACAGACGGGAGCGGGAACCCAGGGGACCAACCCCGCAACGGAGGGAACGACCGACCCCACGATGTAGGCGGTCGGGACGATCGACGTTCCGACGCAGGAACCGTAGACCCAAATGCCGTCGGCATTCCTGAATACGGGATACCCGTCGTAGGTCGCGTACCATCCGGAGGGGATGTTATAGGGACGATAAACGTAGAACTGCATCCCCGCATAAGCGGGCTGGGTGATCAGAATGGGATCCGGGGAGCTCACCCACACCTGCGCCGCAACGGCACAGGTGGCAACCGCCAACACCATGGCCAGCGCCCAAAATGCCTTGAGCACCAAACGTCCGACTCTCATCTCTCATCGCTCCTTCTCTGAGATAGACCTCCAAACAGCTCCTCGGGCCCCTCGCCCTGCCTGAGGAGAAAGCCCCTGCGAAATCCTTTTCGCCCGGGACTTCCCCCAAACCCATGTTTTCAATGCTTTCAATGCGTCTCCGACGGCGACGGAGGAAGGTGGACGGGCTGGTCCCCCGAGACGGCGCCCCCCTCTATCGAGGCCCCGTCGTTTCCGGGCAGAGGGGGCCGATAAACCGGCCCCTCTGCCGCCGAAGCCGGGGACGGGGGGACGCTCGGCGCTCCGGTCCCCGCACCGGGCATCGGCGGCTGATAGACGGGGGAGGCGCCCGGCCGAACGTCGCGGGGTTCGGCCGGGGCCGCCAAAGGCGCCGCGTGGACGGAGACCTCCCCCACCGAAGGCGATACGGCCTCGGGGGACAGGGCGACACCGATCGGCGGAGGCGCAGCCAGGGGAAGAACCCGAGACTCCGGAGGAGTGTAGACGGGATCGCCGCCCTCCATCATGCGCTCCCGGCCGGGCGGAACGTAGACCGACGGCTGCCAGGCATCCCCACCGAAAGATGCGGCACCGGGCTCCGGAGGAACGTAGAGCGGCACCTTGGGCAGCTCCGGATCGATCGGAGGCCGAACCGGCCGACGCCGCGCCTGAGGCGCATCGGGAGGGATGATGGCGATGCCGTGGTCATTCGTGGGGACGGGATAGATGCGGGCCGGCCGCCGGGGATCCCACAGGGGAACCCGATCCCCGTCCCCGGGATAGGCGACCACCCGGGAAAACGGCTCGAAGCCGGGGTCGAGCGCCATCGCCTTTCTGTAAAAGAATTGGGCCTGCTCGAACTGGGCGGTCTTCTCGTGGTACATCCCATACCAGTACCAGGCCTCCGGATTGCGCCGCTCCTCCTGAACTCCCTTCTGAAGCCAGGGACGCGCCGCCTCGTAGCGCTCCTGCCGCATGAGGGCGATGCCCTGCTGCAGGGAGGAGAGACGGGGGTGCGGGGCCGCCTTCTTCTTGTTGGCCGCCGGTGCCGGTCTGGGCTTCTTTCTCGCTTTTTTCGGCTTGGGGGCCGGTTTTTTGATCGGAGCCCTGCGCACCGATTTTTTCAAGGGTGGGGGCGGGACGTCCGCCGAGACGTTTCCGTTGGCAAAAATCGGCGCGCAGTCAAGCGCCACGAGGCACACAAAGAGGCACAAGAGGACGCCCCAAAACCTCGGTCTCCTCACACACCGCATTTCAGCGCTGCTTTCCCGCCGTCTCTCGACCGTCATGACGTTCAGCTCCTCGGCCCCGTGACCTTGATGACGATGTCCTTCAACTGTATGGGCTCCTTCCGGTTGTCCTTCACGACGCGAACGACGGAGTTCCGCTCCTGAACGGAGATCACCTTCACCTTGCCGATCACGTTCCGGAGCACCACGACGGGGTTCTCCGGGTCGACGGTGACGTAGGTATCGCCCCGGACGACCTCCAGGACATCCCCCACACGCAATGCGTCCTGGCGCCCGATCGAGATGATGAACTCCCGCTTGCGGCGCTTCGACCTGGCGGTGGGGGACAGGATCCGCCCCACCGTCGTGAAGGACGGGGAGAAGGTATCCCTCCCCTCGGCCGCCGCCGTCGGGTCGTTGCGCCTGAGGGCATTGGCAACCTGCCCCATGGCCTGAGCCTGAGCGTCCTCGATGGCCTTCTTGAGGGCGTGCCACTGCGAGGAGGTCCGGAACTGCTCCCACGTCGGGCGGCTCATCCGCTGTCCCCGATCCTTGCCCCCGGTCAACCCCAGAAGGTCGAGCCCATCCTTGAAGGGGAGCGGGAGGGAGACGAGAGCCGCGTCCAGCCAGTAGAGCTTATCTCCATCGAAGGTGAAGCGCTTGTCGGCCCCCTCGGCGACCCTCATGGCGAACTGCTGCGCGCGGACGGAGTCCATGATGCGGATCCGCAGGCTCACCCTCCCCTTCTCCAGTTTGCCCAGGACGTTGCGCTCCTCGAACACCGCGTCGAAGAGCTCCATCTGGAGCGCCATGTCCCCCGGACGGCGGGGCATGGCGAACCAGCGGTTCATGCCGGTTTCGTCCAGCACCTGAACGTCGATCAGGGGGGACCGCTTGAAGAGCACCTCCAGATAATCCGTCATCTTGCGTTCAAGGACGTCGTAAGGGTAGAACTTGCTCTCCCACACCTGCATTCCCGTGGAGTTCTCCGTGGGCAGGATCACCACGTGCAGACGCCGCGGCTCCGCCGCCATGCAGACGGAGACCAGCGAGAAGAACAGGGACAGCGCCAGACAGGATTTTAAAAGCCCCTTCTTTTTCATGGGTTTTCGGGTCACTCCCAAGTCCAAAGATGCAAAAAGCCCAAGACGCTCCGCCTCGGGGACCCCGGCGCGGGAGCGATCTGCAGAGCCTTGGATCATTTCTTCGTCTTTATTGTATCGTATCCGAGGCTTAAATCACGGGTCGATTTTCTCAAGTCCGTATTTTTTCGCCTTGTGCCAAATCGGAATTTGATGTACTCTTTCGGACGAGGGAAACAGGTACTCCAAACACCAGACAAGTACGGAAAGGGGCGTTTCTTAATGGAGAGACTGAGTATACTCAAATGTGACAAATGCGGCTGCATGGTGGAGGTGCTCAACACCGGCTGTGGAGAGATTTCCTGCTGTGGAGATGCCATGAAGCTGCTGAAGGAAAACACCACCGACGCCGCTCAGGAGAAGCACGTGCCCGTGTTCGAGGGCAGCGAGGTCAAGGTGGGGAGCGTCGCCCATCCGATGGCCGAGGAGCACTACATCGAGTGGATCGAGGTCATCTGCGGCGACAAGATCTGCCGCCGTTTCCTGAAGCCGGGCGAGGAGCCGAAGGCCGAATTTTCCGGTTCCTGCAACTGCTCCAAGACCATCGCCCGGGAATACTGCAACCTGCACGGACTTTGGAAGGGAGAGAAATAGCCCGATGATCTCTGAGAAAATGGTGGCTGCGATTAACGATCAGATCAAGGCCGAGTTCGATTCCGCCTATATCTACCTGGGCATGGCCGCGTATTTCGAGGACAGCAACCTGCCCGGCATGGCTCATTGGATGAAGAAGCAGTATCACGAGGAGCTCGAGCACGCCGAGAAGCTCATCGAGCACCTCTACGAGCGGGGAGCCCGCGTGAAGATCGCCGAGATCGCCAAGCCGAGGGAGAGCTACGACGGCCCTCTGAGCGTCTTCAAGGAGTCCCTCAAGCACGAGCAGTACGTGACGGACCGCATCCACAAGCTGATGGACCAGGCGATCCAGGAGAAGGACCACGCAACCTGTTCCATGCTCAAGTGGTTCGTCGACGAGCAGGTCGAGGAGGAGGCGAACGCCGACGCCATCGTCCAC
This sequence comes from Fretibacterium sp. OH1220_COT-178, assembly GCF_003860125.1. NCBI lineage: Bacteria > Thermotogati > Synergistota > Synergistia > Synergistales > Aminobacteriaceae > Fretibacterium > Fretibacterium sp. OH1220_COT-178. The sequence goes on from NZ_RQYL01000026.1 coordinate 19,231, forward strand.
AAATTGGAGTTTGTCGGAGACTCCAACTCCAGCTTGTACCTTCTGGACAAGGAGTTGGGCGCTCGTTAGCCGTCCGTAAGAATCGCTTCAATTTGAGGGAACAGCGCTCGCTGTTCCCTCGTTTTCGTATGGGAGGCATCGGCATTGAACGAAAACGCGAACGCACAAGTGGACATCAACGCACTGTTTACCTTCGGATACGGTCTCTACATCGTGGGAACCGCATGGGAGGGACGGCTCAACGGACAGGTTGCCGACGCCGTCATGCAGCTCACGGCCGAGCCCATCTGCCTGGCAGCCTGTCTGCACAGGGACAATTACACCGCCGAGCTCCTGGCCAAGAGCAAGAAGTTCTCCGTCTCGGTGTTCAGCGAGGATGTTCCCCTCCCCTTCATCGGCAACTTCGGTTTTCGGAGCGGGCGCGAACACGACAAATACGCCAACTGCAAATACGAGATGGGGATGCTCGGGGTCCCGCTGGTGACGGACCATACGGTCGCGGTGGTGGAGGCGGAGCTCCTGGACGTCACGGACGTGCACACCCATCGCCTCTTCATCGGGACGGTCGTAAGCGCACGCCTGCTGAACGACAAGACTCCCTTGACCTACGCGAACTACCACAAGATCAAGAAGGGCAAGTCCCACGTCAACGCCCCTTCCGCGGTGTTCAACACCATCCGCTGACCCCCGTCCGAAGCCGTGAAGAGTCCCTCCCAGGGAGGAATTGCCTCCCAAGGTTTTGCCTCGCTCAAACCCTTCCTGGACGGGCTCTATTTTGCCTACAACCGCAGGGAGCTGGTCCGTCCGGACCCGCTCCTCTTCCTCTACGATTACGACGACCCTCTCGACCGCGAGGTCGTGGGACTCGTCGCCTCCTCCCTGGCCTACGGCCGCGTCGCGCAGATCCTGAAGAGCATCGCCCGGGTTCTGGCCCCGATGGGACCGCATCCCCATCGTTTTCTGCTCTCCTCCGGCCGGGCCCGCCTCCCCAAGGATTTCAGGCACCGCTTCACCACGGCCGGAGATATGGAGGGCCTGTTTCACGGCATCGGCCTGGCGCTGAAAACCTACGGAAGCCTGGAGGCCCTCCTCCTGCACTGTCTGGAGCGCAATAAAGGGATGCTCGACGCCCTGAACGCCTTCTCCGACGCGCTCGTTCCCAGACGGCGGGGCTTTCCGCTTCTGACCGCCCCAAGGGACGGAAGCGCCTGCAAACGCCTTTTCCTGTTCCTGAAGTGGATGGTGCGGAGCGACGACGTCGACCCCGGGGGCTGGCGGGTTTTGTCCCCCCGCGATCTCGTCATGCCCACCGACACGCACATCCACGCCATAGCGCTGAAACTGGGGCTGACGACCCGAAAAACGGCGAACCTGGACACCGCACTCGACATCACGAGGGCGTTCCGGGAGATCTCCCCCGACGACCCCACGCGGTACGATTTCGTCCTGAGCCGCTTCGGAATCCGTAACGGGCTGAGCACCGACACGCTTGCGGAACTGCTGCACGGCTGACTGTCCCCTGTCCTCCGTATCGGGCAGAGCCGCCTCACGATCTTGAAGTCCCGCCACGGCGCCGGAGGCCAATGGAGCCCGGCTGCTATATAATCTTTCCAGGGACTCCTTCTTGAATCTTTCAAATTTCTATCTTCCCTAAAGAACTCGGTTCCGAAAGGAGGCTTTCTGTATGACGGACGGAAATTTCCCGCTTATTTCGGACACTCTCGTGAGGGTAGGGGCGTCGCCGGGAGACAAGTCATCCGCAATCCGGGAGGTCGGTACGCTGCTGCTCCACGCCGGATACGTCGAAGCCCCCTATCTGGCGAGCATGGAGGGACGGGAGAGGGCCGCCGACACCTTTCTGGGCTCCGGAGTCGCCATCCCGCACGGAAAGGTGGAGGACAAGGGATACGTTTTGCACGACGGCATCGCGGTCCTTCAGATTCCCCAGGGGGTGGAGTGGAATCCCGGCCAGACTGCCCGGCTCGTCGTGGGCATCGCCGCCAGGTCCGACGGCCACCTGGACATACTGAAGCGGCTGACGCGGCTGATGCAGGAGGAGGGAACGATCGAACGCCTCTCGTCCACCGACGACGCGTCGATTATCGTCTCGGCCCTTATGCAGGAAAAAACGGGTGGAACCGGGGAGACCGCGGCGGAGGACCTGGAGGTCCGCGCCGAATGGGTGGTCGACTACCCCTCCGGCCTTCATGCTCGCCCCGCCTCTCTTTGGGTCAAGGCCGCCAAGTCCCTCGAGGGGCCGCTGAGGCTCCGCCGAGGCAGCGAGACCGCGGATCCACGCAACATGCTTGCCCTGCTGAGGCTCGGCATAAAGGCCGGAGAGACGATCGTGATCTCCGCCGGCGGGCCCAAGGCCGAGGAGTCGGTCCGCCGTCTCAAAGAGACGATGGCCGCCCTCTCCGCGCAGGAGAAGAGGGATTTCGAACGGGCCGCCCAAAAGGCCGAACCCGCGGCCCCCAAAGACGCATGGCTCCCCCCAAGCGGCAGCCCCGCTCTGAAGGGCGTCTCGGCGAGCCCCGGCATGGCGGTGGGGACGATTCTGAAGATCGGCGCCCGTGCAATCGAGGTGGAGGACGAGCCCGCCTCCCTGGAGGAATCCTCCCGTCTCCTCGATACGGCCATTGAGGAGGCGAAACGGCAGCTCGAGGACGTCATCGAGGAGACGCTCCGTCGTCTTGGGCAGAACGAGGCGGCCATTTTCAAGGCACACCTCGGCATCCTGGAGGATCCCAGACTTCTGACCCTGGCCTCCCGGACCGTCGTGGCCGGGCATGGTGCGGCCTGGGCCTGGCACCACGCCGTGGAAACCCTGGCCAACGAGCTCGCGGCAATCGACAACCAACTGCTGGCCGCCCGCGCCTCGGACATGAGGGATGTGGGACGCCGGGTTCTGAGGGCACTGCGCAAGGAGAAGGGGGACGAGCACGCAGAGGGCATGACCGGTCCGGATGGCTCTCCGATCATCGTGCTGGCCGAGGACCTGTCCCCCTCGGACACCGCCGGCCTGGACCGCGAACGCGTCACCGCCCTCGTCACCGCCCTCGGGGGCCCGACGTCGCACACTGCGATCATCGCACGGACCCTGGGGCTTCCGGCGATTGTCGCCCTGGGCCGCGACATTTTGAATCGGCAGGCCTCCACGGCGATCGTCGACGGCGATAGCGGCAGGGTCTGGCTGGATCCGACCGAAGAAGATCTCCAGGCGGCCCGGGATCGAATGCACGCCCTAAGGGAAAAGGAGGACGCTGAACGGGCCGCTCGGCTAGAGCCGGGAAGGACCACGGACGGACACGCCGTCACCATCGCGGCGAACGTCAACCGGCCGGATCAGGTTGCGGAAGCCCTCGACATGGGCTGTGAGGGCATCGGCCTGATGCGCACGGAATTTCTCTTCCTGGACCGAGACACGGCCCCCGACGAGGAGGAGCAGTACGGAACCTACCGCGCCATGCTGGATGCGCTGGGCGACAAACCGATCATCGTCCGCGCCCTCGACATCGGCGGGGACAAGCGGGTCCCTCACCTGAACCTGCCCCACGAGGAGAACCCATTCCTCGGAGTGCGTGGCATACGCCTGCTGCTCCGTCATCCGGAGCTTCTGCAGCCGCAGCTGCGCGCTCTCTACCGCGCCGCAAAGAAGGGCGGGAATCTGTCCGTGATGTTTCCCATGGTCGGGACCCTCGATGAGATACGCCGCTTCCGGACGGTCTGCGAGGAAGTGCGCGGCTCCTTGGACGCTCCGAGCATCCCCCTCGGCATCATGATCGAGGTCCCCGCCGCGGCCCTTCTGGCCGAGGAATACGCCCCCGAGGTCGATTTCTTCTCCATCGGAACCAACGACCTCACCCAGTACACCCTGGCCGTCGACCGCCAGAACCCCGAATTGGCCGTCTCGGCCGACGCCCTCCATCCCGCCGTCCTGCGACTTGTCAAAAGGACGGTCGATGGCGCCGATAAGCACGGCAGGTGGGTGGGCATCTGCGGCGGCATCGCCGGAGACCCGTTCGGGGCGTCGCTCCTGGTCGGGCTGGGTGTGACGGAGCTTTCGATGACCCCAAGGGACATTCCGGCCGTCAAGGCCCGCCTTCGCGCGAACAGTCTGGACAAGCTCAGAGAGCTGGCAGGACAGGCGCTCGCCCAGAGCACCGCCGAGGCCGTCCGCGCACTGGAGCGCGAGGTGCTGTCATGAGGATCGCGACCGTGACGATCAACCCCGCGATCGACATGACGATCGGCCTGGACGAACCGCTCGCAAGGGGGTCCGTAAACTTGGCCCGGTCCGTGACCGAGGCGGCGGGCGGCAAGGGGATCAACGTCGCCTCGTTCCTGGCCGATTGGGGTCTGCCCTCGTCCGTAACGGGGCTGCTGGGCTCCGACAACGTCAGGATATTCGAAGCTCTGTTCCAAAGCAAGGGGCTGGACGACCGCTTCGTAAGGGTGCCGGGCAAGACGCGTACCAACGTGAAGATCGTGGACGGCGACGAGACCACCGACGTGAACCTTCCCGGGCTCCGCGCGGACGAAGCTGCGCTTCATGGCCTGAAATCCGTCCTGTCGGATCTCGCCGGCAGCGGCCCCTGTATTTTCTGCCTCTCGGGCAGCATTCCCGGGGGCTGCGGGACGGAATTCTACGCGGAGCTGATCGCGGAGCTCCGGGAGAGCGGCTCCCGCGTGATGCTCGACACCAGCGGAGCGGCACTGAAGGCGGCTCTGGAGGCACCGGTCAAGCCTCTTTATGCCAAACCCAATCTTGACGAACTTTCGGTGTGGACCGGCCGGCCCATCCAAGCGGAGAGCGACCTCGTCCCCGTAGCCCAGGCGCTTCTGGCGGGGGGAATGGAACTGCTCGTGGTCTCGATGGGAGGCGACGGCGCGGCGTTTTTCTCCGGGGAGGGAGCGCTGCACGCCCGATCACGAGTGAATCGGCTCTCGAGCACTGTCGGAGCGGGCGATTCCATGGTCGCCGGCGTTGTCGCAGCCCTGGAGGAGAACGGGGACCTCGAACGCATCGCGCGCCTGAGCACCGCGTTCGCGGCGGCGCGGGTCGACGCCGATTTCACGGGGACCCTCCGGGATCATGGGGCCATCGAGACGATGGCCTCCTCCGTCGAGCTCAGGACGATAAAACGGTAAGGGAGTGAGGCATCGTGGACAAGACCAGGCTGTTCCTGATCATCAATGAAAGGGCCTCCGCGCTGAGGGGCATCCTCGCGGCCGAGGCCCTCAAGGACGCGGCGGAGCGGAGGGGAAGCGCGCTGGAGGCCGAGGTGAGGTCCAACGGCGAGACGCTCGTCTCCTTTGAGGGATCGCCCGGCCCCGAGGACCGCGTACTTCTCATCGGAAATCGGGACGACGCCGTCCCCGGGCAGGCGGAGATCCTCCCCGGCCTGAACCTGGATTCCGTGCTGGCCGACCCGTCGGCGGCCCTCGATCGGATTCTCGGAAGCGCCGTGCGGGCGCACTCTGCGGAGAAGAAAGCGGATCGGGAGCTCATCGTGGCGATCACCTCCTGTCCAACCGGCATCGCGCACACCTTCATGGCCGCCGAGGGACTGGAACGGGCGGCGGAGGCCATGGGATACACAATCCGCGTCGAGACCCAGGGTTCCGTAGGGGCCGGGACGCCCCTGACGGCCGCGGAGATCGCCGAGGCCGCCCTCGTGATCATCGCCGCGGACAAAGAGGTGGAACGAGGCCGCTTTGTCGGCAAACGCGTCTTCGCCTGTGCGACGAAGCCTGCAATCACCGCAGGTGAAGCCCTGATCCGTCAGGCCTTCACCGAGGCACAACTTCAGGGAGGGGGATCGGAAAGCCCGTCCCCTGCCGCCGTATCGGAGAGGAAAGCGGGCCCGTACAAGCATCTGATGACGGGTGTTTCGTTCATGCTCCCCTTCGTGGTCGCCGGCGGGCTCCTGATCGCACTCGGGTTCGCTCTCGGCGGCATCTACGCCGGAGACCCTTCCCACGCGGGAACGCTCGCACACGCGCTCTTCACCATCGGGGCCACCGCCGGCTTCTCCCTGATCGTCCCCGTGCTGGCCGGCTACATTTCCTATTCGATAGCCGATCGCCCCGGAATTGCGCCCGGGATGATCGGCGGCGTCCTGGCGGCCAACCTCAACGCCGGATTTCTCGGCGGCATCGCCGCGGGATTCATCGCCGGCTACGCCACGGACTTCCTGAACCGCGTCATACGGCTCCCCAAAAACCTGGCGGGCCTCAAACCGGTGTTGATTCTCCCGCTTCTGGGGACCCTGATCACCGGGCTCTCAATGCAGTATGCGGTGGGGGCTGCCGTGGCCCGGGCGCTTCAGGCCCTCACCAACTGGCTCCAGAGCCTGCAGGGAACGAGCTCGCTCATCCTGGGGCTGATTCTGGGAGCGATGATGGCCATCGACATGGGGGGACCGATCAACAAGGCCTCCTATGCCTTCGCCACCGGGCTCATCACCTCCCAAATCTACGGCCCCATGGCCGCGGTCATGGCGGGAGGGATGACTCCTCCATTGGCCCTGGCACTGGCATGCCGTCTCTTCAAAAGCCGCTTTACCCACGACGAGCTGGAGGCCGGAAACGCCGCCGCCGTTCTGGGACTCGCCTTCGTGACGGAGGGGGCCATCCCCTTCGCGGCCCGGGACCCTCTGAGGGTCATCCCGGCCCTCGCCGTGGGTTCCGGCCTGGCCGGGGCGATCTCCATGCTGGTCGGGGCGGAGCTGAAGGTCCCCCATGGAGGCGTCTTCGTTCTGACGATACCGGGCGCGGCAACGCATCTTCTGGGCTACATCGCCGCTCTGGCCGCAGGCACGGTCGCAAGTGCCCTGTTGCTGGGCATGCTCAAGAGGCCGCTACAGGCTCCCGGGGGATAAGCACCGATCCCCCACAGAGGATCGAGAATCCGCACTACTCCCTGCCAAAGTGGCCGACCAGCCGCTCCGTCCTGATCTCGAGGAGCGTCGGGCGGCCATGCGGGCAAAAATAGGGCTGGACGCAGGCGTGCAGGTCCCGCCAGAGGGCCAGGGATTCCTCATGGGACAGGCGCGTCGTCAGCTTCACCGCCGCCTTGCAGGCCATCGTCGCCCAGGTGCGCCACAGGAGCTCCGCCACGTCCCCCTCCCCCTCCTCTCTCAGGGCGCCCAGAGAGGCCCGAAGCAGGGCCTCGGGCTCCACCGCCTCCCCCACCGAGGGGACGGACCGAAGCCGCGTCCCGCCGTCGCAGAACTCCAGATCGAAACCGAATCGGGCCAACGTCTCCCTATGCTCCTCCGCCTCCAGGGCCAGAGTCGGGGGAAGCGGGACCGGGACCAGGAGCGGCTGAACGCCCCCCTCCCCCTCCGCGGCGGCGCGGATGCGCTCGTATCCCACCCGTTCGTGCGCCGCGTGAGGGTCCATGAGGACGAGTCCGGCCGGCGTGTCGAACACCAAGTACCCCGAGCCCATCTGTCCCATCCAGACGATCTCCCCCCCGGGGACGGCATCCGACGACTCCCGTTCCGGGAGCGGCAGGGCCGGCCCGGGGCATGGGGCCTCGGGCTCCACCGGCCGTTCCGGGCCGAAGGGAGGGGGGGCGATACGGGAGAAGGGTGAGGAGCCGACGGAGCCCGCCTCGCCCCGGGCGAACGGCGCTTGGGGCCGCGCCGTTCGGGGCGGCGGGGCGGACGAAAAATCGTCGCGGAACCCCCACCCGCCCCGCGATATCGCGGCGGCGCGGGTGACGGCAGCCCCTCCGGCCGGCGCGGAGTCCGTCGACCAGGTGCGCCCCTCTCGGACCGTCACGGGCGCGGGAGCTCCCAGCAGGGCGGCCGCCTCCCTCAGGGCCTCGAACACCTCCCCGGGGTACCGGAAACGGATCTCCGCCTTGGCCGGGTGGATGTTGACGTCGACGAGGGAGGGGTCGATCGAGAGGAAGAGCGCCCAGTTGCCCGTCAGCTCGCGCGCGGCGGCGCTCACCGCCCCCTTCACCACCGGGTCCGTCACGGCACGCCCGTTGACGAAGGCGGCGATGTCGTTGCGCCCCTGCCGGGGCTGCCACCAGCATTCCAGGCTCAGGTGCCCCGCCTCGGCCGTCACGGTCCGGATCTCGGGCTCCGCCCCCCAAAGCCGCTCGACCGCCCGGCGGCGGTCCCCGCTGCCGTCGGTGGAAAGCACCTCCCGCCCGTCGTGCTCCAGGACGAAGCTCACCTCGGGGCGGCAGATCGCGTACTCCCGCATCAGGAGGGCGGCCCGGCGCAGTTCGCCCGCGGCACTCTTCAAAAACTTGCGGCGCGCCGGCAGATTGCCGAAGAGCTCGTCCACCTGCACACGCGTGCCGGGGGTACAGTTTGCGGCGACGTGCTCCGACACGCGCCCCTCCGAGGCCCGGATCAGGCCGCCCGCCTCCCCCTCGGGACGCGAGCGGATCTCCACGGAGGCGACGGCCGTCAGGCTGGCCAGGGCCTCGCCCCGATAGCCCAGGGTGCGTATGGCCTCCAGATCCTCGATGCCGCCGATCTTGCTGGTCGCGTGGGGCGTCAGGGCCAGGGGCAGATCGTCGAGTGCGATGCCGCACCCGTCGTCCTCGACCACGATGCGCAGCCGTCCGCCATCCCAAAGACGCACCCGGATACGGCTCGCGCCGGCATCCAGGGCGTTTTCCACCATCTCCTTGACGGCCGAGGCAGGGCGCTCCACCACCTCCCCGGCAGCGATGCGAGCCCAGACGCTCTCCGGAAGTTCCTTAATCCGCGGTGCCATTCCATCTCACTCTTTTCCAAGCTGATATATTCCGCTCCCCTCAAGCCTCCTGCTCAAAGCTGAAGGCCTATTTCCCCGGCAATCTTTTCCGCCAGAAGCCTGAAATCCTTCCTGGCGTCCTGGACGGCATTCGCATGACTGCCGATGGCGCCATCGGCGGAGGTGAGGTTGAAAATGGGTTTACGGCACTCCTGAGCCATAGGGATCAGGCTTCGGTAGTGCTTTATGATTGCCAGGCAATAGGGATCCTCTTCCTGAGAAATTTTGGGGATATGCTCTTCATTCAGGACATGTTTTCGGTAGCCCCCCGGAATGCGCTGCACCCATTTATCATAAGCCTGCACGGGGCGCTCCAACCTCACGCCATGCTGCTGGCAAAGATAGCCGATGGGCTGCATTTTTCCTTCAGGCAAATGAAAATCCGGATAAAGACGGGCCTCCCCGCTTTCCCTCCAGTTATCCAAACGCTTTTTCCAAAGGTTTTTCCAGGAGCGCAAAGCAGGGCCCAAGTTGCCCAATCCCTGCAACGAAAACAAATCCGCTCCCAGGGGAATGGCCACATAGTCCGTCGCCAATAAGGCCGAGCGGTTGATTGCGCCGAGATTCGGGCCAATATCGACCAAGACCAGATCGGCCCGGACCGCTCGGGCAGCCATCTGCATGACCTGCCAGAAGGAGCTGAGAATTCGCATCGGACGATAGAGATTGTGATCCCCCATACTGTTGGGCCATTCCATGGACAAGCTTTCCTCGTAACCGGAAAGGCGCACGTCGCCGGGGAGCAGATACAGATCGGGCGCGATCCTTCTAAGGTGCGGCTCCGCGATGTCACCGACCCCAGCCAGAGGTTTGACGCACTGAAAAACCGTCGAGCCCGGCTTTTCCTCCTCCCAAATCGCCTCGATCTCCTCCTCCGTCAGGAATGCCGCGGTCAAATTGGCCTGCGGATCGAGGTCGGCAGCCACGATCCTTTTCCGCAGGCTGGCAAACATCCAGGCCAGATGGTAAATAAGGGAGGTCTTGCCCACGCCGCCTTTGTTGTTGAAGAATGTGAGCACGGGCGAAATCATGATTTCCTCCTGAGCGTGCATACGACCGCGCTCTGGCTCGTCTCAAACTCCAGAGGAGGATTGCCGTTCCTTTCCGCCTCTCTCCGAGCCGTGGGGATCCCTCTTCCGAAGGCCTGGATAAAACCGAACGTCTTGAGCACATCCGCGATATTCGGATTACGATAATCCGTGATCCCCGGCCTTCCGAAGTTTTCGGAGGTGACATTGCCATAGGGCCCCCCCGGGCTGTGAATCTCTATTCGATCATCGAACCAGTACACTCGCACAGGCGCGTTGGTACTCTCATACGTGCGGTGCAACACGGCATTGTACAAAATTTGCTGTATCGCCGCCGGGGGATACGGCATGCCGATCCGGTGTGTCGGGGCCGAGGCGATGTCCACGGCAACGCGATTGTGGGCTCTCAGCTTCTCCTCGGCACGGCGGAGCATTTCGACGACCGCCCCACCGATTTTTTCCTCATCGACTACAGGATCCGCCAATTCGGTCCCATCGATCCGCAAGAATTGGATGCAGGCCCCCGGCAAAAAATCCTGGGGGCTTTTCCCAAGGGCGAACAACCCCAGAACGGTCGGGATCGCATTTTCCGGAGAGACGATCATCTTACAGGACGCCAACCGCTCCTCATACGTTCGATTGTTCTCCTCCAGCACGTCCGGAGCGAAGGCCGACGGCAGATATTCGTTTTCAAAAATCGACCGGGACAGATCCGTAATTCTGGCCGAAGGCACGGGGTAGATGTCGAAAGGAAGGTTTTTGTATCGTCTCCTCTCGATCAAGAGCCGTTCCTCCTGCTCGTTGGCAATGGCTCGGCGAGGCCCTGTGCGAATCCAGATTCTTCCATCGTACTTCACGGGCGGCATATCGGAGGGCATGACGGTCACGACCGCCAGCTCCGCCCCCCTCAAAACGCGCTTTTCCACAGAAAGCACGGGCAGGGGCAGAATATTTCCATCCGTCTTGATATCCGCCAGGGCAAGCAAAAGCCGATCGGTCACATGCAACCCGGAAGGCTCCCCATCGTCCTTCGCGCCGACAAAAAGAACGCCGGGCTCATTGTGATTCGGCAAATCGTTGGCAAATGCACAAACGGCTTGACGCACCTTCCTGGGCACGTCCCCGTTGAAGGATTCTTTACGTTCGATCCTGTCGGACTCCAGAGATTTCAGCAACTCTAAAAGTTCTTCATCCGAATATCGTCTCATCACAGCACCTTTGACCAAGTGAAAAGTTTTTTTCGAGGCCTTGCACCACCGTGCAGACCTTGGGAAACGCTGATTTAATCCATGAAGCACCCCGGTGGTACCCCAGCTTGCCTGTTTTGAAGAGGAAGCTTACCGGGGCCGCCGCTATCCCCAACGGGAGCCTTCCGGCAACCGTTCGCTCCGCTCACGGGCCGATCAGTCTCGGGATAGCGGCGTGGGGGCTTGGGGGCGAGGGCGTGGCGTGCGGCCGACTTACGGGAACCGTCAGGTTCCCGGCGTCGCAGCCGCCGCCCTGTTGCCCCAGGGCACCGTTGCCGTGGGGCAACCCCATATTAATTTTTAGGGAAGCGCTGTAGACTTTTGCCTATAGATGTTTTGCATATTTACTTTTGAAAAATATGCGATTTTGTTTTAATCAGCGCTTCCCTTGGTGTTTCCCCGATCCGTTGCGTATCGGCCTGCTTTTATGCCTCCATCCTAACCCAAAGTGCCATTCCGGGCCCTCACGCTCTTTTCCTTCATCTTGTAGAGCACCTCCAGCGCTCGCATCGGCGTGATGTTGTCGAGGTCCAGCTCCGCCAGCTCCTCCACCACGGCGTCCGTCTCGGGCGAGAAGAGCAGGAGCTGCTGCCGCAACGCGTTCTGCGGCAGGGGGTCGGGAATGGACGAGCGCTCGAACCCCTCGCGCTCGAAGAGCTCCAGCAGCTCGAAGGCCCGCCTCAGAACCGGCTTGGGCAGCCCCGCGAGGCGCGCCACCTCGATGCCGTAGGAACGGTCCGCCGGGCGCGGCACCACCTGGTGCAGGAACAGGATGCCCTCCGCCCCCTCGGCCACCGCCATGCTATAGTTCCGCACCCCCTCCAGGCGATCCTCCAGACAGGTGAGCTCGTGGCAGTGCGTGGCGAACAGCACCCGAGGGGACGCACCGCAGCCGCCGTGCAGGTACTCCAGGACCGCCCAGGCGATGCTCATGCCGTCCCACGTGGCCGTTCCGCGCCCCACCTCGTCCAGGATGACCAGGCTGCGGTCCGTGACGTTGTTCAGGATCCCGGCCGTCTCCAGCATCTCCACCATGAAGGTGCTGTTGCCCCGCACGAGGTCGTCGTGGGCGCCGATACGGGTGAAGACGCGGTCCACCAGGCCGAAGGACGCGCTCTCGGCCGGAATCCACAACCCCGCCTGCGCCATGACCGCCAGAAGGGCCGTCATGCGGAGCCAGGTGGATTTGCCCGCCATGTTCGGCCCCGTCAGGATCACGATACGCGCCTCGTCCCCGCCCAGGACCACATCGTTGGGCACGAAGGTCGCGTCCGTCAGGGTCGTCTCCAGCACCGGATGGCGGCCGCCGCGGATGGTCAGGCCCATGGAATCGTCCACCGTCGGACGGACGTAGCCGCGCTCCCGCGCCACCTGGGCGGAGGAGGCCGCGCAGTCCAAGACCCCCAGCAGGCGTCCCGCCATCTGGATGTCCGCCCCATCGGCGATCACGCGCTCGACGACCCCCCGATAAAGCTCGGCCTCGACGCGCGCGATCTCCCCCTCGCTGCGCAGCATCCTGTCCTGAAACGCCCTCAGCTCCGGGGTGACGAACCGCTCGGCGTTCACCAGGGTCTGGCGCCGCTCGAAGTGCGGCGGGACCGTCTCCAGCCCGGACCGGCCGATCTCCAGATAGTAGCCGAACGCCCGGTTGTAGCCGGACCGGAGTCGGGGGGACCCCGTCGCCGTCCTCTCTCGCTCCAGGTACTCCGCAAGCCACGCCTCCCCCTTCTCGGAGACCTCGCGCCAGGAGGCGAGCTCCCCGCTGAAGGAGGAGCGCACGACCGGCCCCGCCCCCAGGGCGCGGGGCAGCTCCTCCTCCAGGGCCTCGTCCAGATGGACGCGCAGGGGTTCCAGGTCCGGCAAAGCGTCGAAAAGTCCGGCAAGCGGCTCGGGAAAGGAGAAGGAGCGCAGGCTCGGCAGCAGGCGCAGCGTGTCCCGGACCGCGGCGAGATCCCGGGGCGTCCCCGTGCCCAGGGAGAGCCGGGACAGCGCGCGCTCGGCGTCTCGGGCGCCAGCAAGCGCGTCCTGCAGGGCGCCCAGACGCGCAGGGTCGCCCACCAGAAGGCCGATGCAGGCCTGGCGCCGCTCGATGGCGGGGATATCCATCAGCGGCCGCAGCAGCCATTCCCTCAGGGTACGACGCCCCATGGGGGTCCGACAGCGGTCCAGGCACGAGAGCAGCGAGACGGAGCCGCAGGAGAGCTCCGGCGTCAGTTCCAGGTTTCTCTGGGCCGCCGCGTCCAGGCCCATCCGGTCCCTGGCCCGCAGCGGCGTGATGCGCAGCACGTGGCGCACGGCACTGAACTGCGTCGCGGACAGATAGTCCAAAACGGCCCAGGCCGGCCCCGTGCAGGGATCGTCATCCTCGATACCGAAGGACGCGAGACGGCCCCCCCCCAGAGCCGACCGCAGGCGCTCCGCGGACGTTCCCGGGCGGAAGGGCTCCGGGGCCGCGGGCAGCAGGGCGTAGGGCTTCAAAAAAGCGGGAATCGTGCGGAGCGTCGCCGGGTGCAGCACCTCGCCCGGTGCGAAGGCGGAGAGCAGCGCCGCAGCCTCCTCGAGCGACAGGGTCCCCGCCTCGAGACCGCCGGTCTCGACGGACAGGAGCGCCAGTGCGACGCGGCCGTCCTTCAAGGGAAGGACGGCCGCCAGGCGTCCGGTGTCGCCGCTCTCCTCCGGAACGTAGGTGCCCGGCGTGACGAGGCGAACGACGCGCCGCTCCACCACGCCCTTGCCCGTCGGCTCCCCGATCTGCTCGCAGATGGCGGCGCGGTATCCGGCCTTGATGAGCCGTCCCAGGTAGAGGGAGAGCGCGTGGTGCGGCACGCCCGCCATGGGGATCTTCCTGTCGGCGTCCCGCGCCGTCAGGGCGATGTCCAGGACCGCCGCGGCGGTCCGCGCATCGTCGAAGAACAGCTCGTAGAAATCGCCCATGCGGAAGAGCAGCAGCGCGTCGGGGTACTCCGTCTTCCACCGCCTGTACTGACTCAGCCACGGAGTCATCTTGATGTCGTCGGGTATGGTCACCGTCTCGTCTCCTCGTCTTCCCCGCGCACCAGGCACGGCTCGTTCTTACCATTTTACTATAGTCCGTCCTCCGTCTTGTGGACAGCCCGTTTCCCGTGGGCTATCATGGGCCTGTCCGGACCCCATCCGCGAGGCGATGGGGCCGGCGGCCTTTGCACGCATCGTTAAAGGAGAGGATAGACCATGAAAATGACGTTTCGGTGGTACGGCGAGGGCAACGACGCCATCCCCCTGCGGCACATCCGTCAGATCCCCGGCTGCACGGGCCTCATGGGGCTGCTGGACCAGTACGCCGCCGGAGAGGTATGGCCGCTCGAGGTCGTCCGGGACTATGTGGACCACGTCCATCGGGCCGGGCTCGAGGTCGAGGTCATCGAGAGCGTGAACGTCCACGAGGACATCAAGCTGGGCCTTCCCGGCCGGGACCGATACATCGAGAACTACAGCAGGACCATCGAGAATCTGGCGCAGTGCGGCGTCAGGGTGATCGTCTACAACTTCATGCCGGTGCTCGACTGGTTGAGGACCGACCTGGCCCGGGAGATCCCCGAGGACGGGTCGAACTCGCTCTACTACGACGAGGAGGAGCTCATGGGCATGACGCCCCTCCAGATCGTGGAGAACACCGCCCGGGGCTCGGGCGGCTTCTCCCTTCCCGGCTGGGAACCGGCCCGTCTGAAGGAGCTGGACCGGGTCCTCGAGCTCTACAAGGACGTGGACCAGGACCAGCTGAGGGCCAACCAGAAGTACTTCCTGGAGGCCGTGATACCGACCTGCGAGCGGTGCGGCGTCCGCCTGGCCATCCACCCGGACGACCCCGCCTGGCCCATCTTCGGGCTGCCGCGCATCGCCCACGACCTGGAGGGCTTCGACAGGATCGCGAAACTCGTGGACAGCCCCGCCAACGCCCTCTGCCTCTGCACGGGCTCCCTGGGCTCGAACCCGGACAACGACGTCCCCGCCATCATCCGCCACTTCGGCTCGATGGGCCGTGTGGCCTGCGTGCACGTGCGCAACGTCAAGCACCTGGGCTACCGGCGGTTCCGGGAGTCGTCCCACCTGTCGAGCGACGGATCGCTGGACATGTACGCGATCGTCGAGGCCATCTACGAGACCTGCCCGGACGTCTACGTCCGTCCGGACCACGGCCGCATGATCTGGGACGAGAAGGGCCGCCCCGGCTACGGGCTGTACGACCGCGCGCTGGGCATCGCCTACCTCAACGGCCTCTGGGAGGCCATCGACAAGGAACGGCGCGGCCGCTAAAAGGGAAAGGGAGAAGCGGGGCGCGGCCGCTGCGCGCAGGGAAAGCGGAATGTCCGGCATGCGCAAGATCATCCACATCGACATGGACGCCTTCTACGCCTCCATAGAGCAGCGGGACGATCCCGCGCTCCGCGGGAGGCCCCTGGCCGTGGGCTATCCCGGGGAACGGGGCGTGGTGGCCGCCGCCAGCTACGAGGCACGGGCGTTCGGGGTCCGCTCGGCCCTGTCCTCTCGGGCCGCCCTGGCCCGATGCCCTCAGCTCGTCTTCGTCCCGGCCCGATTCGACGTCTATGAAGCGATCTCCCTTCAGATACGCCGAATCCTCCTCGACTACACGGACAGGGTGGAGCCCCTCTCCCTGGACGAGGCCTACCTGGACGTGACGGAGAACCGGCCCGGCATCCCCTTCGCCACGCGCATCGCCCGCGAGATCAAGCGGCGTATTCTGAAGGAGACGCATCTGACCGCCTCGGCCGGGGTCTCGGTCAACAAGTTTCTGGCCAAGATCGCCTCGGACTACCGAAAGCCCGACGGCCTCTTCGTGGTCCTGCCCCATCAGGCCGAGACCTTCGTCGAAGGGTTGAAGATCGAGCGGTTCTGGGGCGTCGGCAGGGTGACGGCCGCGGAGATGCACCGGCTCGGCATCCACACGGGGGCCGACCTGAAAAAGTACGAGGAGCACGAGCTGGTGCGCCTGTTCGGCAAGATCGGAAGCACCTACTACCGGAACGCCCGTGCCCTCGACGATCGGGAGGTGGAGCCGGACCGGGTGCGCAAATCCGTGGGGGCGGAGAACACCTTCGCGGCCGACATCGACGACGGGGACGAACTGAGGGCAAGGCTCCGCGACGCCGCCGTCGAGGCCTGGGATCACGCCGGACGGATCGGCTTCGTGGGACGCACCGTCACCGTGAAGGCAAAGTACGCCGACTTCGAGCGCATCACGCGCAGCCGGACCCTCCCCCGTCCGGTCCGCGACTTCGCCGCGCTCTGGGAGATCGCCTGCGGCCTCCTGGACGCCGTCGACGTCAGCCAAAAGAAGATACGCCTGCTCGGCCTGGTCCTGAGCAACCGCGAACCGCCGGACCGCTCGACGAGCTCCCAGCTGGAGTTCGACTTCGGGGAGAACTGAAGCCCGGAAAGGCGACTCCTGCCGAACTTTTTGCGGAGGTTCGCCGCCATGACCGACCGAAGTTTCGATCGAATCGCGAAAATCCCCCGTCCCTCTTTGTCCCTTGACAATTGTTTTATATCAAACTAAAATGATCCCACGATGCGCATTGGAGACGATATCGTTCAGACCATCTCGGACCTGCGGGCCCTGGCCCATGCCTTTATCCTCGAATGCCTGGAGGAGGAGGGCATTGTTGGGCTTGTCCCCTCGCACGGGGCCGTTCTGGCGACACTTTACCGCGAGGGGCCGTTGCCCATGAAGGCGATCAGCAACCGCATCCGCAGGGACAAGAGCACCCTTACCGTTCTGGTGCGCAAACTGGAGGAGCTGGGCTACGTGGCGCGGGAACCGGACGAAAAGGACAGCCGCGTCGTCCTCGTCCGCCTGACGGAGAAGGGCCTCGCCTCCCAAGCCATTCTCGAGGGCATTTCCCGCCGCTTGCAGGAGCGGGTCTGGGGCGACTCCTCCGAGGAGGAAAGGGAGATGGTCTGCCGTGCTCTGACAAGGATGATCGAGCGGATGGGAAGGGTCCCGCAATCCTGACAAAGGGATTTTTTTCGCATTATTAGTTTTATATCAAACAAAAAAACGACGGAGGCGAAGCACGATGATCGATCTGGAAAAAATTCTGAGGGCGACCCCCAATGGAGTGCTGGCAACGCGCAATGGGGATGGAGTCGCGACAAGGGTCTTTCAGTTTCTCTTCATGGAGGGCAAAAACAGGGTCTACTTCTGCACGGAGAGCGACAAGCCCGTTTACGCGCAGCTGACCGCCGAGCCCAACGTCTCCTTCTGCACCTGGGCGAGCGACTGGAACCCGGTGCTGTCCCTGAACGGCCGGGCCATCTTCGTCGACGACATGTCGTTGAAGCGGCGTGCGCTGGACGAGTATCCCCTGATCCGGGATATCTTCAAGACCCCGGACAACCCCGTCTTCAAGATGTTCTACATCGAGGTGCAGGAGGCCCGAACCTTCTCCTTCGCCGAGGGAACACAAAGCCAAAATCCGTGAAATCAAAACCGCCGGCCGATTCCATTTCCAAATGTTCTCAGGCGACAAGCGGCGAGCCGGCGAACGCGACGATCAGGCAGGCGACCAACGGGCGGTGTCGACCACCTAGCTGCGTCGTCCGCTGTACGAATCGCCCATAAGCGAGAAAGCAAATCCTTGGATTTGCGTTTTCGAGCCTGAAGGCGTCGTCAGGGGGGCGAAAAGCTCCGCTCCTCTCTTTCAGGACGAAATGGTATCGGCGGATGGCCGGCTCCTTCGGCCTGAAAGACCCCATGAGCCGGCCATCCGCCGATACCGGGCATGAAGCTAGTTGAAAATTGGATCCGTTTGGCATTCGACTAAAAATTCGAGCTCCAACGTCGCCCCATGAGAGAAAAAGATTTTCTGAAGCATGCGATAAAGGCAAAAGGCGCTCGCTGCCGCTGCCTAAACTCGATTGCCAAACGGGTCGCGACCGGATGGAGCCTGGAGGAAGGCGGTCTTTATACAGACCGATATTGCCATCGTGACTATAGAGACCTTTTTAAATAAACCATGTCAACCAACTGTTGCCCGTCTTCATAAATAGGGTGGTCGTAATTGTCTATAAAAAAGTTCTTAACAACATGCGATTTTTCGAAACCGCATCTCTCGTAGAAACGGAGAGTACCAGGGCAATCGCCTGTTCCGACATATAACTCGTTGCCCAGTTTTCCGTAGTAATCGGCGATAAATGAAACCAGACGTTGTCCATATCCTTTGCGTTGGTATCGAGGAACGGTCACGATATTTTTGATTTCGTATACGCCGGGTCGCTCTTGCGTCACAATGCAAATCGCCCTGATATCCTGATCACACAAGGCAAACATGTCGCCGCGATACAAATATTTCTCTATCATGCTCACCTGTTCGTCTGCGATAAGCAGCAAATCCATGTACTTCGTTTTATCTCCATCAATAATCTTTACAAATTCCATTTTTTCTTTTCCTTGTTTTTCTTTCTGCACATGCAATTCTATATTTTAATCGACAACAGGAATTGCTTTGCCCTGTACAGCCCTTTCTCCTGTCCTTTCCAGTCGTATTTCACCGATGTCCGCCTCCTGTCCTTAAGCCAGTAGACCACCTGTCGTCCCTGTTGGATCGAAGCCCGTTCGGAGGGCACGCTCGGCGGCAGGACCGCCATCCCGGCCAAGCAGCACAGAATTCTACGGAAACGCAACGCCTTGATCGAATCCGAGGGCTTTTACCAAACGGCTTCTTGCGCCAACGACAGACCGTCGCCGGAGATCGGAGCCCAGCCGGGGGCGTCCAAAAGACTGAAACGGGAGCGGGACCGCCGACGGCCCCGCTCCCTTCGTTCGTGCCCCTGCCGGAAGCTCTAGCGCTCCGGGACGCGTGCCAGCATGTCCCGCGTCATGGCGTCGAGGTCGTACCTGGGCGCGAAGCCCCACTCCTCACGCGCAGCGGAACAGTCCAGCGAGTTGGGCCACGAGTCCGCGATGGCCTGTCGCTCCGGGTCCACGTCGTAGTCCAGCTCGAAGTCCGGGAGGACCTTGCGGATGGACGCCGCGATCCCCTCGGGGTCGAAGCTCATGGCCGAGATGTTGAAGGCGCTGCGGTGCCGCAGTTTTGCGGGGTCGGCCTCCATCAGGCGAACCACCGCGTCCAGCGCGTCCGGCATGTACATCATGTCCATGTAGCTGCCCGCCGCGATGTAGCTGGTGTACCGTCCCCTGGCCCGCGCCTCGTAATAGATGTGGACGGCATAGTCCGTGGTCCCCCCGCCCGGCAGGGCCTCGTAGGAGATCAAACCGGGGAAACGGAGGCCGCGCGCATCCACCCCGTACTTCAGGTGGTAGTAGTCGCAGAGGAGCTCTCCGGCCACCTTGCTGACGCCGTAGATGGTGGTGGGACGCTGGATCGTGTCCTGCGGCGTGTTGTCCGCCGGCGTGTTCGGACCGAACGCGGCGATCGAACTGGGGAAGAAGACCGAGCACCCCCGCTCGCGGGCGACCTCCAGCATGTTGTAAAGCCCCCCCATGTTCGTCTCCCAGAGCTGTTGGGGATTGGCCTCCCCGCGCGCCGAGAGGATGCCGGCCAGGTGCATGACCGTATCCGGCTTGAAGGCATCCAGCAGCGACGCGATCGCCCCCCGGTCCCGAACGTCCAGCAGCGCGAAGGGCCCCGAATGCCCCTCCTGCGCCTTGAAGTCCGACGCCATGACGTTGGCGTCCCCGTACAGCCTGCGCAGATGCGCCACGAGCTCCGTGCCGACCTGGCCTCCGGAACCGGTCACAAAAATCCTCTTCATCCGTTTCGATCCCCCGTCCTCACGTCACGGCCCCGACGGGGCCTAACCGACAATTCCCAGCTCGCGCCCCACCGAGGCGAACAGCGCCACGCCCTCGTCCAGATCCTCCCGACTGTGCGCGGCGCTGACCATCACGCGAATGCGCGCGGTCCCCTTGGGAACCGTCGGGAACACGATCGCCGTGGCGAAGACCCCCCGCTCGAACAGGGCGGCGCTGAAGTCCTTGGCCGTCTGGGCCTCGCCCACGATCACCGGCGTGATGGGCGTCTCGCTGCTGCCGACGTCAAAACCGTGCTTCTTCATCTCCGCCTTGAGGTATCGCCCGTTGTCCCAGAGCTTCCTCACCAGCTCGTCGCTCTCCTCCATGATCTCGATCGCCGCCATGTTGGCCGCCACGTCCGGGACGGTCATGGCGCTGCTGAAAAGGTTGGGACGAGCCTTCTGACGCAGGAAGTCGACCAGGGTCGCACTTCCGGCGACGATGCCGCCGACGACCCCGAAGGCCTTGGACATGGTCCCGATCTCGATGTCCACCCGGCCATGCAGGCCGAAGTGGTCCACGATTCCGCGCCCGCCGCGGCCCAGAACGCCCTCCCCGTGGGCGTCGTCCACCGCGACCATCGCCCCGAACTCCTCGGCGGCCGCGACGATCTCGGGCAGTTTGGCGATGTCTCCGTCCATCGAAAAAACGCCGTCCGTGACGATCAGCCTGCGTCCCGGCGCGGAGGCGTGCTCCTTGAGCTTGGCCCTCAGGTCGTCGATGTTGGAGTGCTCGTAGCGCAGGGTCTTCGCCTTGGAGAGCCGACAGGCGTCGATGATGGAGGCATGGTTCAGCGCATCGCTGAAGATCAGGTCTCCCTCGCCCGTCACGGTCGGCATCACGGCCAGATTGCCGCAGAAGCCGGACTGGACGGTGATGGCGGCCTCGGTCCCCTTGAAGCGGGCCAGCTTCCTCTCGAGCTCCAGATGGATGTCCATCGTTCCGGCGATGGTGCGCACCGCCCCCGGTCCGACGCCATAACGGTCGATGATCTCCTTGGCGCGCCTGCATACGCGCGGGTCGTTGGCAAGCCCCAAATAGTTGTTGGAACAGAGATTCAGGTACCTTTTGCCGTCGATCTCGATCCGGGCCCCCTGCGGCCCCGTCAGAGTGCGAATGTTTCCGTAGAGCCCCTCCCGCTTCATGCGGTCCAGCTCCTCCTGCATGAACGCCATCGAAACAGCCATTGCGCATCCCTCCCGGTTCGACTGTACGTCATCCACCCCCAAGACGGCCGCCACAGCGCATGACGACATCCGAGGGTTCTTCGGTCCGTTTTCAGTTTGTCACGGCAGCGCGAGAAGGTCAAATATATTCACCGGAGTGAATTTCCCGCCCCGGTCCCGAAGTGCGGCGCCCCCCGGGGAATCGGGACACGTCCTCGATTCCCCGGGGGGCACCGCATCGCTCGCCATGCTCGGCGTCACCCTCCGAGCTTTGCCAGCTCCTCCCACAGTTCCCTCTGGCGCTCCGTCAAATGCCGGGGCAGATCCACCTCCACCCGCACGAACAGATCGCCGTTTCCTCCCCCTCGTTTCGGAAGCCCCTTGCCGCGCAGCCTCAGGCGCTGACCGCTCTGCGTCCCGGGCGGAACTTTCATCGAGACGCTGCCCGACAAGGTCTCCACCTGCACCTCGTGCCCCAGCACGGCGTCCCAGGAGGCAATTCTCATGTTGCGCGTCAAATCATAGCCGTTGACCTGGAATACGGGATGCGGCGCAAGGTGCAGATTCACATAGATGTCGCCGCCGCCGCTCGCCTTGCCCGGAAGCCGGATCCGCGATCCCTCCGCGATACCCTGGGGAAGGCGGACGTTGATCGTCCGCTGTCCGCCATCCGCCGAACGCATCACCAGAGTGTGCGTGCCGCCGCGGACCGCGTCCTCGAGCGTCAGCTCCAGGTCCACCTCGCTGTCTCGGCGCACCGGCGCGCGGGCGTGCGTCCCCCCCGAGAACATCTCCGAAAAGCCGCCGCCGAAGATCGTCTTGAAAAAATCGCTGAAGCCGCCCATATCCCCGCCGAACTCCACGCGCATTCCGCCGCCCTGCCAGCCGGGCGGTGGGGCAAAGTCCTGGCCCTGCTCCCAGTTCGGCCCCAGGGTGTCGTAACGCTCGCGCTTCTCGGGGTCCTTGAGCACCTCGTAAGCCTCGTTGACGTCCTTGTAGCGGACGTCGGCATCCTTCTCCTTCGAGACGTCCGGGTGATACTTCTTCGCCAGCTTTCTGTACGCCTTCCGAATCTCGTCCGGCGTCGCGGTGCGCGGTACCCCCAGAATCTCGTAATAGTCCTTGTACTGAACGGCCATCATTCACCAGCCCCTATTTGACCAATGTTAACCTTGCGAGAGAGTATAACATTGCGGCAAAGGGGCGTAAATAACGAAAACTACGGACTAGAGCGCTCCCAAGGCGGGAAACGCACGGCAAGGGCGTTTCATGGCCGGACCGAGCCCGCGCCGGAGCGCTCACCTCCCGGTCTCGAAGATCGACACCCCATGCGGGGCCGCACGCAGGTACTGGTTGGGTGCGGCAACACGCGCGCCCAGACGGGCCGCGGCCAGCCAGGGCCAGTGGGGGTTGAACAGCATTCCCCGCCCTACGGCGACCAGGTCGGCCTGCCCCGAGGCGACGACGTGCTCCGCAAGGTCCGGTTCCGTGATCAAGCCCACCCCGATCACCGGCATGGAACAGGACGAGCGGATGGCGGCTGCCAGGGGAATCTGATAGCCGGGATAGAGCGGGATCTCCTGCCTGGGCGAGAGCCCGCCGGAGGAGACATGGATGAACCGGCAGCCTCGCGTCTCCAGCTCGCGGGCGTAGACGGCACACTGCTCGACATCCCAGCCGCCGGGTACCCAATCCGTCGCGGAGACTCGGACCCCCAGGGCAACGGACTCCGGAACCTCCTGCCGCACCGCCTCGAAGACGGAGAGCGGAAACGCCATGCGGCCCTCGAGAGTCCCGCCCCATCGGTCCGGCCTGGCGTTGCTGAGGGGCGACAGAAACTGATGCAGCAGGTAACCGTGCGCGCTATGGATCTCGATGAGGTCGAAGCCCAGATCGACGGCCCGACGAGCCGCGCGGACAAAGTCCGATCGCACCCGCTCCAGCTCGGTCTCGGAGAGCGCTCGGGGTACCGGAAAGCCCCCGTCCCATGGCAGGGGGGACGGCGCCACGACGGGCCAGCCGCCAGCCGCCTCCGGTACGCTCCCGCCCCCCTGCCATGGCGGCAGAACCGAGGCCTTCCTTCCCGCATGCGCCAGCTGGACGCCGAGCGCCGCGGAACCGTGGGCGCGCAGGGTCCCGATCAGGCCGCGCAGAGCCTCCTCCGCCTCGTCGGACCAGAGCCCCAGGTCGGACGGCGAGATGCGCCCCTCCGGGCTCACGGCCGTCGCCTCGAGGATCAGCAGTGCCGCCCCGGAGCCGGCGAGCACCCCATAGTGGATGCGATGCCAGTCCGAAGCCTTTCCCTCCGTTGCGGAATACTGATCCATCGGCGGGATGACGATACGATTCTTCAGGGCCAGCGGCCCCAGCCGGAAGGGCGAGAACAATTTCGACATTACCGTTACCTCCGTGTCATCATCGACAACAAAACCAGGCTGCATTCAATCCGCCTGGGCCGAATAGCGCCCCCCAACGGAACGCCCGCGGTTCCCCGCCTCAGGCCGTCCCTCGGTCCCCAGAGGAAACCGTCCCCGATTATAGCACCGTTCGGCTTCGAGAAGCAACGCGCCCCCGAATGGAATGTCGCCGGACTGTGATAATGTCATCCCTTAGCGGGACCGAGAGAATGTCCCCCCTCAGGACAGGAGCCTCTTGGATAATGGAGGCATGAGGAATTCAGGTGACTTGAAATTGCCCGTCAAGCAAGCGCGCAAGGTATTCGTCCTGG
>NZ_RQYL01000027.1 GCF_003860125.1 Fretibacterium sp. OH1220_COT-178
CTGGCCTCACCTCTGGCCTCACCTCTGGCCTCGCCTTCCATCCTCGCTTTCGCCTCGCGATACCGCAACGCGTTCCTGTAGTCCGTCTCCGCCCGCTCGTGCATCCGGTACGACGCCAGATTGCCCGGCGTCCGGAAAAAAGACCGTTCTCCCTTTCTCAACCGCTCGATTCCGGGGTCCTGCTCCGCCAGACGCTCCATCTCCTCATCCCCTCCTATCCTCCCAAGGTACCGAAGGAGGCGCTCCAATCCCGTCTCCTTTTCTCCTCCCAGAAAACCTGCCCCAAAAAGACGTTCCAGCTTCGGCAGCTCGAAAAACTGAAATTCCAGCAAGTCGTTGTAGCAACGGTGATCCTCCACGTCCAAAACCCTGTGGACCGAACGCCACGTTTCCGGCCTTCCCGGGAAAAGCTCGTACCTCAAAAGCGACACGAACACCACCGGCCTCAGACACTCGTACCCGTCGCCCTTCGACAACTGGTCCGCCAGACTGCACGCCGCATAATACGCCACACGCTCAAAAAAATAGCCCTCGTCCAGAAGCTGGACCTCGACGTGAAAAACACGGCCGTCCTCCGAGCGAGCCAGAACGTCCACAAAGGAAGAGCGCCCCTCGAACCTCCGGGCATCGCTCTCCCGGTCCAGATACTCCACGTCCACGATGCAGCGCTCCGGCCCCAGCGTGTCGTTCAACAGGCGAAGAAGATTTTCCTTATTCTCCTTCGACGCAAAAAGATATTTGAAAAGCGCGTCGTTCAAAGGATTCGACATCCGGATACAGGCCTCGAGCTCCCGATCCGAAACACGGAATACCTCGTCATCCCTCAATGCCATCCGCTTCACCCCGCGCCGCACTTTTTTCCAGTTTCCGGTTTTTCCCGTCCTTACCGTACAGTATAGCAAAAAGAATCAGGCGGCCCAAAAGGACCGCCCGATTCTTGTCGCCTTTTGCTACTTGAGGGCGCTGGGGCAGCCGCCCTCAGGTTCGTTTGTTTCCGAGACTAGTCCCTCTTGCGCAGGAACAGAGGAGCCGCAAGGAGCAGGGCCAGGCCCGCAAACC
Source organism: Fretibacterium sp. OH1220_COT-178 (assembly GCF_003860125.1). Taxonomy (NCBI): domain Bacteria; kingdom Thermotogati; phylum Synergistota; class Synergistia; order Synergistales; family Aminobacteriaceae; genus Fretibacterium; species Fretibacterium sp. OH1220_COT-178. Next base: position 1,060 of record NZ_RQYL01000027.1, read on the forward strand.
CAGCGATCGGCCTTCAGCTTGGCGGTCACGACAAGATTCATCGTGCCCTCCTTCTCGGCCTTCACGGTCAGCTTGCTGTCCTTCACGTCGGCCGTCTTGTCGACGCCGTCCAGCATCCACTTGACGTCCTGAACCTCGACGTCGCCGGAAGCCTTCGTGTAGGTCCACTTGCCCAGCTCGAAGGTGACCATGGAGCCCACCTTCACCTCGGCGGGAGCCGTAATCACAGCCTTCAGGTCCTTCTCGACCGCGGGAGGCGTGCCCGGGTTGACGGGATCATTGACATCCTCGCCCACCTCGACAAGGATCGTGTAGCTGTTCTCGTCCACGTGAGCCACGGCGTTCTTCACGATGTCGGACGTCGTGGTCCAGGTGATGCGGACCTTCGCATAGTCCTCGTAGGTCAGCCCCGGCGTGTACTCGCGCAGGTAGTGCAGATTGTTCCAGTTCTTCGCGTCGGGCGAGAAGACCAGCTTGACCCAGCCCTTCTTGATCATACTGCCCGTCAGCTGCGTGGGGTCCAGCTGGATGACCAGACGACGGTCCTTGTTCTGGGCTCCGGCACCAAGAGCGGAGTAATCAACGTGATGCGCCTGGAAGACCGGCTCTTTGGCCATGGCCTCGCTGCGGGTCGCGGCGATGTCGCTGTCGCGCAGCACAACGCGGATGCGGCTGTCGTCGGTGACCTTCAGATCCATAAGATTGCTGAAGTCGTTGACGTCCTTGGCCAGGGAGAGAGCCGCCGTCGGGTAGACATAGACGTTCATGAAGGGCTTCTCGCCCGCCGCGACCTGGGCTGTAGTCGGAACCGGGAAGCCGTTCAACTGCCACACGCCGCGCTCCACGTCCACGCGGGTCGGATTGCGCAGAACGCCCTCGACACTGTACTTGGCATCATCGGAACCCATTGCGCCGAACGCCACCGTGGCCGAATCGGTCCAGCTGCCCGGTAGAGGATTCGTCAAAACCAGAGTCGCCGGGAACGGGTCGCCGCCAGCATTGTTAAGGTACCCTTCGCCCAGCGCCACTCCCACGGGATTGATGCGGAAGCTGTCCACGTCCGCCGTGCCCATGTTGTTGAGGGTGATGTCCTTGAAGGACAGGGTCTCGCCGCGCTCCACCGCCACCGCACCGCCGGGCTGGCCAACGGTCACGTTCTCCAGCTTGAAGGTCTTGGCCGCTGCAAAGGTACCCAGACCGGCAGCAGGGGCAACAGGGGTTGAGAACCCGCGGTCGGGAAGGCCGTTGCCGCCCGTCGCGCCGATCGTCACCTGACCGCCGCCGATGGATTTGGCACCCATGATCTCCAGGACGCCGTTGGCCACCAGGGTATCGCCCGATGCAAAGATCTTGTTGTCGGGGTTGTTGATGAAGAAGATGGCCTGGGCGTCAACGTTGATAGCAGCGCTCCTCGGGGCATTGGTCGGGAAGTTCACGGCGGAGATAGAATTCAGAACCAAGTCGAACTTGCCCTCCAACAGACCATCGGCCTTGGAATCGTTGTCGTCCAGCGTCACCGCGATCTGCGGGTTGTAGTTGGTGCCCGCCAGCGTGTACTCGTCCACATGGAAGGTCGCGTCCTTGGCCACGTTGAAGTCGCTGAAGAACTGGCTGCGGTTCACCATGACCTTGGCGTCGTTGAGAATGAACAGCGGGTTGTAAATAGCGCCCCCAGCAGCACCATCAGCCGCGGCAGGAGCAGACTCAATAACACGGGCAAGATAGGACGCCGGGTCGTAGGGGGTGGCCGTCGCAGAAAGCGAGCCCTGGAACGCAGCCCACACCTTGCCCAGCGAGCCGCGGAAGTGGTCGTTGGGCACGGAGGCGTTTCCAGCGTCGACCTGGAGGATGCCGGCCTCGACGACCGTTCCGCCCTGATGGTGTGCTCCGTCAACTGCCTTATAACCCCGAATTCCCGCCAGTGCCCACTCATCCGGCAGGGCAACCATGCCCTCTGCTGCCGCAGCAAGGCTGGTGGTGTCGCCGTTGATAAACAGAGACCCCTTCCCCTGTTTGATCAAACGGACAAACTCTCCCGCAGCGGCATCCGCAGCCGTAACAAAGGTATCATTGGCTGTACCTGCGCCAGAAGCCGGGGCACCAAAGTTGCGCTGGCTGAGACCATGATGGAGCGTAAGTCCCTGAAGTTTCGAGGATACCGCATCGGCATTGACCTTGACGTAACGCAGATCGGCCGCAGCACCGCCGTCGGCGGTATTCCGCATCAGGAAGAACGGCTGGAAAGTAGGACGATTCTTGGGATCGTTCACGCCCAGCTGCAGCTTGTCCACTTCCTCGACCTGGAACACGGGCGCCCTGGCCTCGGTGCGGCTGCCCACCACGCCGACCCAGCGCTGGCCCAAGGCGTTGTTGTTGGTCACACCCAGGGTTCCCCCCATCTGGACCGTACCGCCATGGTAGCGAGTAAAGTAGTCATTACCTCCCACTACTTTAGGATCATCGCCATTCGACGCCCTGATAACGACCTTGCCACTATTGCCGTTGTTGACAAGGACCTGAACCGCACGAGCGGCAACGGACTCCTGAAAGACCTTGTTGCCCGTAGCTCTGGGAGCAAGGGTCACCGTATTCCCCGCGTCCGCGTTCAACTGCAGGATCTGCAGGAAGTTCGGGCTGGCAGCATCATCAGTCTTTACGCTACCAAGCTGAGTACCGTTGCCGCTGATGGTGTTGTACGCATTAGCCCCTGCAACTGCCGTTTTGATGTCGTCCATCCAATTACCCGGCAACACGTGATCCGGCAAAGCTGCCCAAGCCACGCCAGCCCCCAACGCCAACGTCAGCGCCAGCAAGCCAAACAACTTCAGTTTCTTGTTCAACCTGAATTCCTCCTTCCAAATTCGAATCCACCCTGCGACCTCCGGCCCGTAAGGGCACCGTTCTCCGCCGAACGGATTCCCTCTCTCTACGCGCGTCCGCCCCTTCCCTTACTGCGGCGGACAAAAATCCTTTACTGCCTGTTATCCCTCCCTATTGCGATAACACGCCCCCGGACCCGCCGGGGACCACGCACCGCCGATAAAAGACCGGGCACGGCGGAGACCCGAGATTCTGCCCGATGCCGTCGACCACTCCCTTCCCAATTCGTTACGCTGCGTCCTTCCGAACCCTTGAAAACCAAAACGTCCGCGCAGCTTCTCCAAAGGGCGCCTGGAGCTCAAACACAAATGCACAAAGACAACATACGCCCTTTGAGGTCAAATTATACACGGAAATACGCAAGCAATGCAAGACCCGTTACGCCTTTTTGCCGCAAAAAATGGCAAAAACCACCCTAAAGTTCGCTCCACGCCCCGATCGCACCCCGCGCCCTCAGCTCCTCCAGCGCCGCAAACAGCGCCACGGAGCGGGACAGCGGGACCCAAGAGCACACGCAGACCTCCGCACCGTAGCTCCAGGCGGGCGACTCCCCCGCCCCGTGCTCCTCCAGAAAGCGCCTATTCCTTCACCATCCCGGCCCGCATCGCCCTGTAGTTCTTAAGGTAACTTCAGCGCTTCTCGCGGCTCCGCAGAAACAGCCTCTCCAAATCCAAAGCCTGACCACAGGGCGTCAACGTCACTCCAAACGGGCGCTGCTTTTGCCGGCCTTCCCCATCCGAGACACAAATGCATCCTTCGTCATGCCGGCACGGGAGGACGCCTCCTCGACCGAAAGAAGGCCATCGCGCACAAGGGAGAAAAGAAGCTCGACCTGGCCTTCCCGCCGCCCCTCGGCTCTGCCCTCGGCCTTACCCTCGGCTCTGCCCTCGGCCCTGCCCTCGGCCCTGCCCTCGGCCATAGCGGTACGGCGGATGGTCTCATCCATCGTCATCGCATCCCGCATCGCCTTATAGCTCATAAGGTAATTCAAGCGCTCCTCGCGGCTCTGCAAAAACAGTTTCTCCAAATCCAAAGCCTGACCAATCATCGGGTCCCTCGACATCGGCTCCGGCATCTTCCTCGCCTCCATTCCTGCCAGATACAAAAGCCAATACTCCAAGCGGCTGCGCGGGGGCCTACTCTTAGCGAACTTCGAAACCTCAAGGTAGACCAGCATCAAATCGTCGCACAGCTTCTCGCCCGTCTCCTCATCGCACAGACAGAACGCGCGGCGGAAACGATCTCCCTCAAACAGGCCGAACGCAAGAATATGAACCGAGATCGTACGCTTCAGCTCCAGGTACGATTGCCCCGAATTCATCTGGGAGGCATGCAGCGCACTGAGATAATATGCTGAACGTTGGGGGTATAAGCAGACAACCGCCTTCCACGAGGCGACAGCCCCGTGAGGCGCGTTGGTCGCTTACGTCGAAACGAAGCCCCGTGGCTTCGGCTTCGACGTGAATAGTGACATCAATAACAGATGTCCAGATAGCAATCCTTGCCATCCGACCGCGTGGCGGAGAGCTCGCGGCTGGCGTACTCGAAACCGGTGAAGCCCGGACCACCGTCGGGGAACACGAGCGCGTTGACAAGATCCAAAAACAGGTGCTTGCGATCCTCTCGACCGAACAGGAACTTGAAGAAACGGTCGTTGAGACGGTAGATCCGCCCTTCGTCCAGCGCCGCCTCCAGCTGTTCGTCCGTAAGAGATGCCAGCGTCGGATAAAGCACGTCCCCCTTCGCGTCCCAGTCCATAGCACAACCTCCTGTTCACCGACCTTCTTCGGCACCCATTCTCACTCCGGCGCCGACCACGCCCCGATCGCACCCCGCGCCCTCAGCTCCTCCAGCGCCGCAAACAGCGCCGCGGAGCGGGACAGCGGGACCCGAGAGCGCACGCAGACCTCCGCTCCGTAGCTCCAGGCGGGCGACTCCCCCGCCCCGTGCTCCTCCAGAAGGCGCGTCACGAAGCCGATGGCGGGGTAGGCCAGCCGGACCTCCACGGGGCGCGTCAGCCGCCGCTCCGTGCGGCCCGCCGCGGCCAGGACCCCCGCCGCGGCCTGCCCGTAGGCCTCGATCAGGCCGCGCACCCCCAGCTTGACGCCCCCGAAGTAGCGCGTCACCACCACCATGACGTTGACCGTGCCGCTCCTTTTGATCTCTCCCAGAATGGGGCGCCCCGCCGTCCCGGAGGGCTCGCCGTCGTCGGAGCAGTGCTCCGTCTCCGGGTCGGGCCCCAGGAGCCAGGCCCAGCAGTTGTGCGTCGCGTCCCTGTGGGCGGCCTGGACCGAGCCCAGGAAGGCGCGGCACTCCGCCTCGTCCCGGCAGGGCGCGAGGTGCCCGATGAAGAGCGACCGCTTGACCTTCTCCTCCGTCCTCGCGGGCCCCGCGGGCTCCAGGTAGGCGTCCGGACCGAGCCCGGAGGCGTCCATCCCCTCAGGCCCCGCCCCACGCGGCGAGGAGCTTGCGGTAGGTCGCGTCCAGGCACTCCGGCACCACCCGGGTGTCGGCCAGGACGGGCATGAAGTTGTTATCCCCGCTCCAGCGCGGGACGACGTGCCGGTGCAGGTGCCCCTCCACCCCCGCCCCCGCCGGGTGCCCCAGGTTGATGCCGATGTTGAAGCCGTCGGGGCCCATCTCGCGCTTGAGCACCGCCACCGCGCGCGCCGTGAGCCGGTGCATCTCCATGGCCTCGGGGTCGGTCAGCGACTCGTAGACGTTGGTGTGACGGTAGGGCACCACCATCAGGTGCCCGGGGTTGTAGGGGTAGAGGTTCAGGATCACGAAGCAGGACTCCCCGCGGTGGAGGATGTACCGCTCCCCGTCCCGGTTCTCCGCGGGAAAGTCGCAGAAGATGCAGCCCCGGTGCTTGGGGGCCGCGATGTAGGCCATGCGCCACGTGGCGAAAAGGTGTTCCATAAGGATGGTCCTCGTTTCCTCAAGAATTTTGCGCCGGGCGTCCCGCCGAGGGGGACGGCCCCCTCAGGGAGGTGCAAGCCGCTCTCAGCGGTGCTCGTCCGTATCGGCCCCGCACGGAAGCTCCTCCCGGGGGAGCCCCGTCAGCTCCGCGACCCGCTCCGCCGCCATGCCGGAGGCGAGGAGCCTTTCCGCCAGACGCCGCCGCTCCTCGGCTATGCCTTTGGCCACACCCTCGGCCATTCCCTCGGCCATGCCCTTCGCCACGCCCTCGGCCATACCTTTGGCCATACCTTTGGCCATACCCCTCGCCATACCCTTGGCCATGGCCCGGTCCGTCGCCTCCGCCAGCCTCGTCTCCTGGATCGCCTTGATATCCAGCTGCGTCATCAGTTCCCGCAGCTGATAATAACGGTTCTCCGGTTCGCTCCAGAACTGCTGTTCCACCTCGCTCACCTCCGAAAAAACGGAATCCGCAGCCAGGCTTTCCCCCATCAGGGCCAGCCCGTCCGACTCGTTGTTGATGTAACCGCCCCAGACCAGAGCCCGCTCCTCCGGGGTCATGACGTAGCCGGGGTTTTTCTTGAGCTTTTGACGCAGCGCCTTGAGGGGGCGGGCGAATTTCTCCAGCTCCACATAGATCAGCAGCAGATCGTCGCTCTTCATCAGGCGGCGGCCCGTCGCCGGGTTGATCAGAGCGAAATCCCACAGGCCGCGTTCGTCGCCGCCGAAAAGTTCGAAGCCCAGCAATGAAATGGAGACGACGGGCGTCAACTTGCCGTAGCCCTCCCTGACGTTGAGACGCCGCGTGTAGTTCCGGCAGAGGTAGTAAAGGCAGCGTTTCTCGAAGTGGGTGTAGGCGTCGCGCTGCATCTCGATGTGGAGGCTGCGGCCGAGGTCGTCCGTCGCCGTCAGGTCCAGGCGCGCGTATTTGGCGCCCCTGACCTCGGGCTCCCGCTCCGTATCCGCAAGTGTGACCGTCCGCAAAAGAGGGTATTCCAAGGCGCCGAATATGGAATTGATCAGGTCCCGCAGCAAGCCCATGCGCGCGGGCGTGCCGAGCAGGAAACGAAAATAAAGGTCCGTGGAGCGGTCGATAACGTCGGGAAGGTCGCCCTGCTCCCGGAGCCGCTCCATATCCTCGCGCTCGGCAGAGGTCAAACGCGGCTTTGGATCGTCCGAAAATCTTCCTCCAATATCCGTACCCCCACACCTCCCCGTACCGGCCCGACTTTGAAAAGAGCCCCGTTATGGTTATTATATCAGCGGAGACCCCGGCTTCGGGCCCCGGAAAATCGGGCCGGGGCACCGCATGGCCCTCGGGGCGAAAGCACGGGGCTCTTTCGTCCTCGTTCCGATCATCCTCCCTATATTTTTAAGGAAGGAAGCGGAATGCGGGCGACGGGCAGACGGACTTTTTCGGGGAGGAGCGATTGTGCAATGCTGCTTAAGGAGGAGCGCGAGGCGGTCGTCGCGTACGGCCGGAGGCTCGTGACGCATCGGCTGACGCGGGGGACGGGGGGAAACGTCAGCGTGTTCTGCCGCGCGAAGGGGCTCTTCGCCATCAGCCCCTCGGGGATGGACTACTTCGAGACGGAAAGCGCGGACGTGGTGGTCATGGACCTGGAGGGGCGCGTGGCGGAGGGCTCGCGGCGGCCCTCCAGCGAGTCGGACATGCACCGCCTGCTCTACCGGGAACGGGAGGACGTCGGGGCGGTGGTCCACACGCACTCCCCCTACGCGACCGTGCTGGCCTGCCTGCACCGCGAGCTGCCGCCCGTCCACTATCTGATCGGCTTCGCCGGCCGCAGCGTGCGCTGCACGCCCTACGCCCCCTTCGGGACCCCCGAGCTGGCCCGGCTGGCCTGCGACGGGATGAGGGACCGCTACGCGGTGCTGCTGGGCAACCACGGGCTGCTGGCCGCGGGCCCCACCCCGGCCTACGCCTTCGACACGGCCGAGGAGATCGAGTTCGTCTGCGAGGTCTACTGCCGCTCCCTGGCCGTCGGGACGCCCGTGCCGCTGTTGGACCGGGACATGGACGTCGCCCTGGAGAAGTTCAAGACCTACGGACAGCGGGGATGAAAACGGCCCCGACGAACGGGCGCCCCGGACGCAAAACGGCCTCGGGATGAGCTGCAGCACGGGGAATGCCAAGCACGCCCGCGCCGCGGGCGAGTCCTCGATCCTTGACAACCCCATCCGGAATACGCACAATAGACCGCAGAACTTCACCACTTCCCACATCGGGGCGCAATATCCCGAAGAAGAGGAGACGGAGGACGCGAAGAATTGCAGAACAACGCTGAAAAGGCCGTGGAGGTCCGGGACTTCTCCTTCACCTACCGAGGGGGCGAATCCCCGGCCCTGAACGCGCTGAACCTGGAGGTGGAGCGCGGCCGGTTCGTCGTGATCATGGGCGAGAGCGGCGCGGGCAAGTCCACCCTGGCGAACAGCCTCAACGGGCTGATCCCCCACTTCATCCGGGGGCGGTACGAGGGCTCCGTGACGGTGAACGGGCTCCCGGCCCGGACCACCCCCGTCAGCCGGATGGCCCGGGAGATCGGCCTGGTCTTCCAGGACTTCGAGGCCCAGCTCTTCTCCACCAACGCCGGGCTGGAGATCGCCTTCGGGCCCGAGAACTTCGGGGTCCCGAGGGAGGAGATCGCCCCGCGCATCGGCGACGTCCTGTCCACGGTCAACCTGGAGGGCTTCGGGGGACGCCACCCCGCCACCCTGTCCGGCGGGCAGAAGCAGCGCCTGGCCATCGGGTCCGTGCTGGCCGCCCGCCCGTCGGTCCTCTGCATGGACGAGCCCACCACGGACCTCGACCCCATGGGGAAGATCGAGGTCTTCACCCTGGCCGAGGGGCTGCGCGCACAGGGCGACCTGACCCTGATCATCGTCGAGCACGAGACCGAGGAAGCCCTGCACGCCGAGCGCCTGATCCTGATGAAAAAGGGCCGCATCCTGGCCGACGGCGCCCCCGGGGACCTGCTTCGGGACGCGGCGCTCGTCGCGGAGGCGGGCATCCGTCCTCTCCAGGTCCCCCAGTTCTTCGCCGGGCTGAACGTCCGCCCTCCGGAGGCGCTGCCGCTGCTCCCCGACGAGGGGGCGGAGTTCTTCCGCAGCAGGGGCCTGGCCCTCGACGACGCGAGGTACCGGGAGCTCCTGGACCGCGACGCGGAGCGGGAGGCGCGCTACGGCGAGACGGTCGTGGAGATCGAGGGGCTGACCCACGTCTACCCCAACGGCGGGAGCGCGGTGAACGACGTGAGCCTGAGGATCCGGGAGCGCGAGTTCGTGGCCGTCCTGGGACACAACGGCAGCGGCAAGACGACGCTGGTGAAGCACTTCAACGGCCTGCTGCTCCCGAGCGCGGGGCGGGCGCTGATCCGGGGGAAGGACACGACGAAGCACTCGGTCTTCGAGATCGGCAGGGAGGTGGGGTACGTCTTCCAGAACCCCGACCACCAGATCTTCGCGGACAACGTCTTCGACGAGGTCGCCTTCAGCCCGAGGATCCGCGGCTGCTCCGCCGGGGAGGTCGCTTCCCGCGTGACCGAGGCGCTGGAGGCCGTCGGGCTTCAGGGCTACGAGAAGCGGGACCCCTTCACGCTCGGCAAGGGCGAGCGCCAGAGGGTCGCCGTGGCGTCCGTGCTCTCGGCGCGGCCCGGCGTCATCATCCTGGACGAGCCCACCACCGGGCTCGACTACGGCGAGCAGAAACGGATGATGGAGCTGATCCGGAAGCTCAACGAGGCGGGGCAGACCATCGTCATGATCACCCACACCCTGTGGGTGGTGGCGGAGTACGCCCACCGGATCGTGACGATGAAGGACGGCCGGGTGCTGCTGGACGGTCCCGCACGGGAGGTCCTGGCGCGCACGGACGAGCTGGCCGCCTCGCACCTGAGGCCGCCCCACATCGTGGAGCTGGGCAACCGCCTCGGGCGCACGGTCCTCTCCGTCGAAGAGCTGGCCCACTGCACCCGGGCCGGCGAGGGGAGGGACGCCTGATGGACCTCTTCCTGTACCTCGACAGGGACACCCCCATCCACAGGCTCGACCCGCGGACCAAGATCCTGCTGACGGTGCTGAGCTTCGCCATGGCCCTGATGTTCCGGGACATCCCGATACTGCTGATCCTGACGGGCCTGGTGCTGATCGTCGGCGCGCTGGGACGCGCGCTCTCGAACCTCCGGCGCATCCGCGGCGTGCTGATCATGATCGCCCTCTTCTGCCTGACGGTCTGGCCCCTGGCGCGGGGAACCCTCTCCCTCTCCGGGGTCCTCTACGGCGCGATGGTCGCCCTCAAGACGGACCTCATGATCGTGGCGGGCATGATCTTCCTGAGCACCACCAAGATCGAGGAGATCGCCGAGGGGCTGGTCAAACTGGGGCTCCCGTACCGGGGCGCCTTCGCCTTCGCCACGGCCATTCGTCTGGTGCCCATGATCGTCGAGACCAGCTACACGATCATCCAGGCGCAGAGGTCCCGGGGGCTCGACCTGGACTCCGGGAACCTCCTGGCCCGCATCCGCAAGCACATCCCGCTGGTCATCCCCACCCTCGTGTCGCTGATCCGGAGCACCAACGTCTTCTCCATGGCGCTCGAGTCCAAGGGGTTCGGCTACAGCTCCTCGCGCACGACGCTGCTGGAACTGAAGCTCGGGGCTCGCGACTACGCCGCGATCGTCCTGGGGCTCGCGCTGTTCGCGGCCCTGCTGGCCCTGAAGCTGGTTCCCGGAGCCTACACGGCCTGGGCCGGCCTCTTCCCCTGGGGCAGCTTCTGATTCCTGAAGGCCCGGAGCCCATGCCCGGGGTTCACTACAAAACTTTTCCATAAAAAAGGGAGCGTGTGACTTATGAAGGAAGTTTTTTCCATGTGGGGCAAGACGAAAATGGTGGTCCTCGTGGCCCTCTGCGCCGGCCTGTACGCGGCCCTGCTGATCCCGTTCAAGGGGTTCGTCCTCATCCCCGGCGTCACCGAGTTCCGGCCCGCAAGCGCGCTGCCGGTCGTTTTGGGCCTGCTCTTCGGGCCCGCCGGCGCCTGGGGCTCGGCCATCGGCAACCTCATCGGGGACTTCTTCGGGTCTCTCGGGATCGGCAGCCTCTTCGGGTTCTTCGGCAACTTCATGTTCGCCTACATCCCCTACAAGCTCTGGATCAACCTCGGGCTCGCCCCCAGACACGACCTCGAGCCCAACGTGACCACCCACAGAAAGGCGGCGGCCTACGTCGTGTCGGCGCTGACGGGCTCCATGGGCTGCGCGCTCCTCATCGCCTGGGGGCTCGAGCTTCTGGGGATGGTGCCCTTCGCGGCGCTGGGCACCATCATCATGCTGAACAATTCCATTCCCTCGGTCGTCCTGGGGATGCCCATCCTGATGGTGCTCTACCCGCGCGTCAAGAAATGGGACCTCCTGTGGACGGACATCGTGAACGAGGCGGACCAGCCCGTACCGGGCGCCATGTCCAAGATCGGCGGGTTCTTCATGGTCGTCAGCATCGTGGGCGGCTGGGTCGGCGGCCTGCTCCTGGCGCTCGGCGTCGGTCAGGCCCTGCTGTACGGGGGCTTCGAGGCGGGCGGAACCGTCGGCTCCCTCGGCGTCATCCTGGTGGCCGGGGTCGGCACGGCGGGGATGATCCTCGCCTCCTTCGTGCAGACGACGGGAGGAAACATCGGGGACTGACCCGCAAAGGGAAGGAGCCGAAGCGGTGTGGGGGCGGGCGCGGCGGTGTCCGGCCCCCGTCTGTTTTTTCAGCGTCCCCCGTCCGGCCGCCTCGCCCCGCGCGACCTTTCGCGAAGGGTTCCGGCCGGGCCCTCGATATCCTGGGAAGCGCAAAACGTCCCCTTCAAAATCCCGATTATATGGTATAAATAGCTTCGTACCCGAAGACAAGTCCCCGTCCTCGGAACGCGCGTTCCGTCGACGTCACGCCAAAAGGAGAAGAACTTGGACAAAAAACACGCCGATGCGGTCCGAACCGAGAAAAAAGCGAGCGCATCCCAAAAAGTCAGCGCCCAAAGAGTCTTCCACAGTCTGGAGCGCCGTTACCTCTCGCAGGAGGCGCGCTCCCTGGCCGTATGCCTGATGGACTCCCAATCCGTCCCTCCCGAGGTGACGGAGCGGGCCATCCAGCAGGCCCTGGTGCTGGGCGTCATGAGTGGTTCGCCCATCGACGCGTCGACCTTCGAATCGCTCTTCGAGGCCGTCGCTCTGGACCCGTCGTTCAAGGTCCCCTTTGCCGTATCCATCTCCCTGCCCCCTTCGGGCAACTGGGTCTGCTGACGATGAGCCCCACGAAGAAGCCCACCGCGTCCGGCACGGACCCGGGCCCGGAGGAGCGGACCAGGAAGACGCCGGCCAAGCGCACGACGAAGGCCGCCAAGAAGCCGGCCCCCGCCCGGACCTCGGCGGCGAAGGCCTCGAAGGGCACGAAGACCGTCAAGAGTGCTACCCCCAAAAAAGCCGCGGCCGAGCCCGCGAAGCGCTCGCGGAGCTCGGGAACGTCCGCAGCGGGCAAGACCCTCGTCATCGTGGAGTCCCCGTCCAAGGCCAAGACGCTGACCGGCATCCTCGGGAACAAATACGTCGTCCGTTCGAGCGTCGGGCACATCCGCGACCTGCCCCGCAGCCGCATGGCTATCGACATCGAGCACGACTTCGCCCCGGAATACATCCTGGTCAAGGGCAAGGCCGCGATCAAGAACGAGCTCTCGGCCATGGCGCAGTCCGCGTCGAACGTCCTGCTGGCCTCCGACCCCGACCGCGAGGGCGAGGCCATCGCCTGGCACCTGGCCGAACTGCTGGGTCTGGACCTCTCGGAGAAGTGCCGCGTGCGCTTCTACGAGATCACGGCGGGCGCCGTGCGCAGCGCCGTCCGGAACCCGGACGTCGTGGACCTGAACAAGGTGGACGCCCAGCAGGCGCGCCGCATCCTGGACCGGCTGGTGGGCTACACGCTCAGCCCCTTGCTCTGGAACAAGATCCGCTACGGGCTCTCCGCGGGGCGCGTGCAGTCCGTGGCGCTCGACCTGATCTGCGAACGGGAGCGGGAGATCGCCCGCTTCGTCCCCGAGGAGTACTGGTCCGTGACGGTCCGGGCGACCGCCTCCGGCGGCCGTTCCTACGAGATGAAGGTCGACAGGCTGGACGGCAAATCCCTCTGGAAGAACGGGATGCCGCTGCTCATCAAGAGCCGGACCATGGCGGACGAGCTTCTGAGCGAGGTGGAGGCCAACCCCATCCGCGTCTCGGAGTTCCGCCTGCGCAACGGCAAACGCAACCCGCCGCCGCCCTTTCGCACCAGCACGCTCCAGCAGGAGGCGGCACGCCGCCTGGGCATGGCCCCGAGGCGGACCATGCGGGTGGCCCAGGAGCTCTACGAGGGGCTGAGCCTCCCGGGACGCGGGCACGTCGGCATGATCACCTACATGCGCACCGACAGCCTGAGGCTCTCGGCCGAGGCGGTCGAGGCCTGCCGCGCCCACATCGCCGAAGGATACGACGCCCCCTACCTGCCCGAGAAGCCCAACGTCTACGCCGCTCCGGGCCGGAGCCAGGACGCGCACGAGGCCGTGCGCCCCACCGACGTCACCCTGACCCCGGAGTCCCTCAAGGACGTCCTGACCTCCGAGCAGTTCCGGCTCTACGACATGATCTGGCGCCGTTTCGTCGCCTGCCAGATGGCCCCGGCGGTCGTGGCCAACTCCACGCTGCTGGCGGAGGCCGGGCGCGTCGGGATGCGCCAGCTGGGCGAGAGCCTGATCTTCGAGGGCTGGAGCGCCGTGTGGCCGCTCGACCTCAAGGGGAACCGCATGGACAAGGCGGAGGAGGGAGAGCCCCTCGATTTCGTCGGCGCCGAGAAGGAGCAGAAGTTCACCCGCCCGCCCGCCCGCTATTCCGAGGCGACCCTCATCAAGACTCTGGAGGAGGAGGGCGTGGGACGCCCCTCCACCTACGCCACGATCGTCGACACCCTCTTCGGGCGCGGCTACGTGGAGAAGAACGACGAGAAGCGCCTCTTCCCGACGTCGCTCGGCATGACGGTGGACGAGTTCCTCAAGCGCTATTTCGACCGGGAGGACGTGTCGTCCATCGTCGACACGGGCTTCACCGCGCAGATGGAGAAGGAGCTCGACGACATCGAGGAGGCCAAGCGCCGCTGGCTGGACGTGGTGCGCGAGTTCTGGACGGAGTTCTCCAAGACCGTGGAGGAGGCGCGCGGGGCCGAGAGGGTGCCCCTTCCGGAGCCCGAGCCGATCGGCGAGGACTGCCCCGAGTGCGGCAATCCGCTGGTGAAGAAGCGCGGACGCTTCGGCGAATTCATCGCCTGCACCGGCTACCCGGCATGCCGCTACACGCGCGCGATCCTCTCCACGATCGGCGTGAAGTGCCCCAAGTGCGGCGAGGAGAGCGGCGGGGAGATCGTCAAGCGCCGGAGCAAGAAGGGTAAGACCTTCTACAGCTGCTCCCGCTACCCCGACTGCGACTACATCTCCTGGAACCCGCCCACGGGCGACAAGTGCCCCGAATGCGGGGCGGAGCTGTTCAAACGCGGCAAGACCCGCTTCTGTCAGGGGTGCGGCTACAAGGAGCAGGAGGAAGCGGCCTCCGATGATTGAAGATGATTGATGTCGTCGGGGGCGGGCTGGCCGGCTGCGAGGCCGCCTGGCAGCTGGCGGAGCGGGGCATCCCGGTCCGCCTGTTCGAGATGCGGCCCCTCGTCGCCACCCCCGCTCACACGACCGACCGGCTCGCGGAGGTGGTGTGCAGCAACTCCTTCGGCGCGGAGGGCGAGACGGCCGCGGCGGGCATCCTGAAGGCGGAGCTGGCGGTCTTCCGGTCGCTGATCCTGGAGTGCGCGCACGCGACGCGGGTCCCGGCCGGGGGCGCCCTGGCCGTGGACCGGGAGCGTTTTTCCGCGCTCGTCACCCGGCGTATCGACGCGCATCCCGGCATCACGCTGGTCCGCGAGGAGGTGCGCGTCCTGCCCCCGGGCCCCGCGATCGTCGCCACCGGCCCCCTGACGGCCGCGGCGCTGGCCGGCGACCTGCGTGAACGGCTGGGGCACGAGTACGTGGCGTTCTTCGACGCCGTGGCCCCCATCGTGACGCGCGAGTCCATCGACATGGACCGGGCCTACGTCGCCGGACGCTACGGGCGCGGCGACGACTACATCAACTGCCCCATGACGCGGGAGGAGTACGAGACGTTCCTGGAGGCGCTCCTGAGCGCCGAGCGCGCCCTTCCCCACGACTTCGAGAGGGGCATGTACTTCGAGGGCTGCATGCCCGTGGAGGCCATCGCGGACCGGGGGCCGGACACGCTGCGGTTCGGCCCCATGAAGCCCGTGGGGCTCCCCGACCCGCGGACCGGGCGGGAGCCCTGGGCGGTGGTCCAGCTCCGCCGGGACAACGCGGACGGGACGCTCTACAACCTCGTGGGGTTCCAGACGGGGCTCAAGTGGGGCGAGCAGCGGCGCGTGATCGCCCTGATCCCGGGCCTGGAGCGCGCGGAGATCGTGCGGTTCGGCGTGATGCACCGCAACACCTCGGTCAACGCACCGGCGGTTCTGGACGCGCACCTGCGCCCCATCCCTCTGGGGCGCCAGGACCTGTTCCTGGCCGGTCAGATCACGGGCGTGGAGGGCTACATGGAGAGCACGGCGATGGGCCTGGCCGCGGGGCTGAACGCCGCCTGCCTGCTGCGGGGGCAAGGGCAAGGGCAACAAAGCCCCCTGCCCGAATGGCCGGCGGAGACGGCCGTGGGGTCCCTGCTGCGCTACCTGCGCACGGCCGACCCGAAGCACTTCCAGCCGATGAACACGAACCTGGGGATCTTCCCGCCCCTGGCGGAGCGGATCCGAAACAAGCGCGAGCGCGCGGCCGCCTTCCACGCCCGCGCCGTCGCCGCTGCGGAGGCGTTCCGGGAGGGGCTGTAGACGCGGATGGAACCGAGAATCGACCATATCCACGTAACCGTTGAGGATATCGAGCGGGCGGAGCGCTTCTACGACAGGCTGTTGCCGCTCCTTGGCTTCGACCTGGGCCTCAAGGAGCACGACTGCGTACCCGAACATGAATACCGCATCGTGGAGTACCACAACCGCAATTTTTCCTTCGGGATCGTAAACCGCCGCCCGCAATTCGCAGGCGAAACGGTCAGCCGGCGCAAAGCGGGTGCGTTGCATCATCTCGCATTCCGCGTCGAAACCGAAGCCGAGGTCGACGACCTGTACCGGGAGATCTCGGCCATTCCGGCGACCATCATCCACCGGCCGCGCCATTACAAGGAATACTGCGAGGACTATTACGCCTTTTTCTTCAAGGACTCCGAGGGCATCGAATACGAAGTCGTCGCCTTCTCCCGGGACCGTTGTTTCTCGTGACGGAAAACGAAAACTCCTCTTTCTTCCGCCGGATTGCTTCGATTGCAGAAGCCGTTCCCGACAAGGGCCGGGCTTTAAAAAGCGCCGGATTCGGCCTTCCCCCTCCGGCTTGACAATTCACCCCCAGTGAAATACTCTGAAAACGCATTGATCCTTTACCATAAGAAAGGCAGGGGTGTTTGCAATGGGTTTTCTATGGAGCGGGACGTTGGTTGCGGCAGACGACACATGGGTTTTGTGGATGCTCATCGTTGTTTTCTCGGCGGCCTCCATCTATGCGGAGCAGCACTATCGGTGGGCGGAGAAGCTCTCCGGGCCGGTGATCGGGCTGATCCTGGCGATCGTCTCCGTCAATCTGGGCATTCTTCCGACGGAGGCTCCCGTCTATGATGCGATCCTGGACTATTGCATCCCCCTGGCGGTCTCCATGCTTCTTTTCCGCGCGGACATCAAGTCCATCCTCAGGGATACCGGCAAAATGTTCCTCTGCTTCAACATCAGCGCCATCGGAACCCTGATCGGCGTCGTCGCGGCCTTCTTCCTCCTGAAGAACTTCCTTCCCGAGCCCGAGAAGCTGGCCGCGCTGGCGACGGGGGGCTACATCGGAGGGGGCGTCAACATCTTCGCGGTCGTCCGGTCCCTCCGCACCTCCGACTCTACCTTGAGCGCCTATGTGGTCTCGGACAACTTCATGATGGCCCTGGCGTTCCTGGTCCTCCTCTGGATTCCCAGCAGCCGGTACTTCACGGCACGATTCAGGCACCCTTTTCAGGCAAAGCTCGAGGAGGAGGGGGCGCTCCATGGCGATGCAAAAACCATGTCCGCCTCGTTTTGGGGCAAAAAAGAGGTCTCTCTGCTTGATATTGCCCTGACGATCGCCACAGCCTTCGTCTTGTCGACCGTATCGATCAAACTCGCGAATTGGCTCAAAATCCGCTTTGCAGGCCCTGAGGGCGGGGACCTCTGGAGCGCCCTGCCCTCCATGATCCTGGGGAACCAGTTCGTCATCCTGACCCTGGTCGCGGTCCTGGCCGCAACGCTCTTCCCGCGGTACTTCAAGTCGCTCAGGGGCGCTCAGGAGATCGGGACGTTCCTGATCTACACCTTTTTCGTGGTCATCGGGTGCCCGGCCGTCCTGAAGGACGTCATCGTCTCCGCTCCGCTGCTTTTCATCTTCAGCGGCCTGATCGCCGCCATCAACATCGTCTGGACGCTCCTCTGCGGCAAGCTGCTGCGCCAGAACATCGAGGAGCTGAGCATATCCTCCAACGCCAACCTCGGCGGCCCGGCCTCCGCTGCGGCCATGGCGGTCGCCAAGGGGTACGGCGAGCTGGTGGTGCCCGCCATCCTGGTGGGCCTTTGGGGGTACATCATCGGGACGCCGCTGGCGCTCTTTATCGCAACCTGGCTGAGGCAGTACCTGTAACCATGGAAAGAACGGCCAGGAACGCCAGCACGTTCGGCATTCCCAAAGCGGGGCTGCCGGATGGCTTCGTGTACATCGACGAATGGATCGAGGACTGCATCGTCGACGCGAAATACTGGGGCACGGACAACCTCGTCGGGTGCGGCATCGACGGCTACGAACGTCCCCTCGTCGTCACGAGTCGGGAGGCCGCCGAGTGCTGCGTCAGGGCCGCCGGACTCCTGCGGGAGCAAGGCTACCGGATGAAGTTCTACGACGCCTATCGCCCCCAGAGGGCGGTCGATCACTTCCGCCGATGGGCGGCGGATACGGACGACATTCGACGCAAGCCGATCCACTACCCCCGGGTCGACAAGAAGGATTTCTTCGAACTTCGCTACATCGCCGAGCGGTCCGGGCATTCGAGGGGCGGGGCGGTCGATCTCACGATCGTGGACGCGCAGACGCATCAGGAGCTGGACATGGGGTCGATCTTCGATTTCATGGATTCGCGTTCGCACATCATCGCCGAAGGACTGACCGATCGGCAGGAGGCCAACCGCTCCATTCTGCGCACCGCAATGATTCTCAGCGGCTTCACGGTCTTCGAATACGAATGGTGGCATTTCAACCTGGAGAAGGAGCCCTACCCCGAAACCTACTTCGACTTTCCCGTTCGATGAGCATGGGCATGAAGGCACGCCGGCAAGAGGTTGCCCGTCCCGGCGTGCTTGGCCTTGACCACGGTTCCGGCCCTCCGGAAAATCGTTTCGACAGGAGCGCAATCGCATGAAGGACGATATCGCCGTTCAATTTCCCCTGGTTCAAAACATGGCGCGCGGGGAGGAGGTCCTGTGGCTCAACCCCCGCTGCGGTGCGCCCTCCCTTTCCTCCGCGGTAACGGACGCGGAGATCGCGGACGCGGCGGCCCGCATGGACCGTTTCGCCCCCTGCATCCGAAGGGCGTTCCCGGAGAGCGGCGGGATCATCGAGTCCCCGCTCGAGGAGATCCCCGCAATGAGGGAGCACCTGGCGCGGCGTGCAGGGAGGCCCCTCAGGGGCCGCCTGATGCTGAAACGGGACGGCGACCTCCCGATCTCCGGCTCCATCAAGGCCCGCGGCGGCATCTACGAGGTGCTGTGCTTCGCCGAGACCGTGGCGAAAGAGAACGGGATGCTGCGCGAGGAGGACGACTACTCCGTACTCTGCGGCGAGCGGTTCCGGCGCCTGTTCGCCGGCTATTCGATCACGGTCGGGTCCACCGGAAACCTGGGGCTGAGCATCGGGATCATGGGCTCGCGGCTCGGCTTTCGGGTGACGGTCCACATGTCCGCGGACGCCCGCCAGTGGAAGAAGGATCTCCTTCGGCAAAAGGGCGCCGAGGTCGCGGAGTACGCCGGCGACTATCAGAAGGCCGTGGCGGAGGGGCGCAGGCAGGCGGAGTCGGATCCGCTCTGCCATTTCGTGGACGACGAGAACTCCCGGACGCTGTTTCTGGGCTACGCCGTGGCGGCCGACAGGCTGCGGCGCCAGCTGGAGGAACGGGACATCGCCGTCGATGGGGACCATCCCCTCTTCGTCCATCTGCCGTGCGGCGTAGGGGGCGGGCCGGGCGGAGTCGCCTACGGCCTGAAGCGCATCTACGGCCGGGACGCGCACTGCTTCTTCGCCGAGCCCGTTCAGGCCCCCTGCATGCTCCTCGGGGTGATGACCGGCCGGCACGACGGTATTGCGGTGCAGGACATCGGGCTGACGGGCAGGACGATCGCCGACGGCCTGGCGGTCAGCCGCCCCTCGAAGCTGGTGGGACGGCTGGTGGGCGACCTGCTCGACGGGCTCTTCACGGTGGAGGACCGCCGGATGGACCGGCTGGTGCCGGAGCTCTGGGAACGGGAGAGAATCTTTGTGGAGCCCTCGGCCACAGCCGGTTTCCCGGGCTACGCCCGGATCCAGGAGGACGAGGCGTACGCCGCCCGGTTCGGGGACGAACGCCTGGAAAACGCCACCCACATCGTATGGGCCACCGGCGGCGGCATGGTGCCCCAAGAGGAGCGGAAAAAGTACCTGGCCGCCCGATGATTGCCGCGGGTGCCCAGGCCTCCGCCCGCCGTGACAAGCGGGGACGTCCGTCGCGCGGCTGGCGGGGAGCACCTCCGGGGCGACGGCCTCCCGGGGCCCCGCGCCGACGTCGATCACGACTTTACGCCACTTCATTTACCGTTCCTCGCGAACGTAATCCCAATTTCCAAATCAATCGCACACTTCGTTTAAACAGACAAGCGGCTCCTTAAGGCTGCAACCCTTAAGTACCGCTTCGGTCGCTTAGATCGAAGCAAGGCCCGAAGCAGCCAGGTCCGAGAAGCTGATCCGCAGGTCGCAGACATCGCCCCGTATCCGATAGCGGAAGAAGGCCATGGGGTGCCCCCTCCCGTCAAAGTCCCTGCGCTCCAGAAGCAGTATGGGGTCGCCCTCGGACAGCTCTAGCCGTTTCCCGTTTCTGGCGTCCACGGGGACGATCTCGAGGCTCTGTTCGGTCCTGCAGGAGTCCTTTCCGTAATGCCGGAAGATCTCCACGACGTCGAACGCCATGAACTCGATCCTCTCGATGCCCGGAAAAGCGCCCTGAGGCAGGTAGAATTCCTCGATGTATAAGGGCTGGGGCCCCTCCAGAACACCCTGCTGGACGTAAAAAAGAGCGTCGTCCGGCCCCAGGTCCAGTTTTCCCCCGTAATAGGGACCTGCCGGACGCAGCGTCCTCCTGAACACGTGCCGCCTCTGCCGGAGCGGCTCCCTGAGCCGAAAGCCGCACTCCCGATCCTCCAGCGACAGACTGGCCTTCAGCCGCACATAGACGCCCTTGCCCGCGACGCGCCTCAACAAGCCCTCACGGACCAGGATCTCAACGGCGTTCCGGACCGTCTGCCGGCTCAGGCCATAAGCGGCGGACAGCTCGTTCTCCGAGGGAATCGCCGTCCCCGGCCGGTATTCCCCCTCCTCGATCCCGGCCCGAATCGCCTCCCTGAGCTGCTGGCAGCAGGGAGAGAGCTTGCCGTCGTTCCCGGACATCAGGGCTCCTCCCTGCGACAGACGAGACGAACCCGGTCCCACCGCATGACGGTCTTGCAGTATTCAACAGGTTTGTCCCTCTTGTCGGTCACGACGGAACGCACGAAGAACGCGGGACTCCCGGCGGAGACCTCCAAGTGGCGCGCCTCCCATGCGTCGAGGTAGGTGATGCTGATCGTCTCGTGCCCCCGATACAGCTCCGCTCCATAACGTTCCGAAAGGATCGCGTAAAGCGAACCCGAGGACAGATCACAGTCCGAGAGCCCGGGATAGGCCTCCTCGCTCAGGTAGACGTACTCCAGCAAAAGTGAGGCTCCGTCGAGCATCCGGAGCCTCACGGCATGAAAGAGCCTCGTTCCCAAGGGAACCTGCAAAAAGCCACACACGGATCTGGAGGCCTCGAGGCATTCCTGCCTCAGAATTCGGGAGCCCGGCTCCATCCCCATCGAACGGGCCCAACGGGTGAAGGACAGGAGATCCGTCAGCTCCTTTTCGAGCTTGGGTCGGGTGTTGTAGTGCCCCGAGCCGATACGGCTGTCTATCCGCCCCTCCAGGCGCAGAGAAGCGATCGCCCGCCGCACCGTCTCCCGGTGGACGTCCAGGGAAGCACAGAGCTCCCGTTCACTGGGCAACCGTTTCACACTCTCCCGGCCGGACTCCTCCAGGCAGCAGAGAAGCCGCTCCCGGACCCTCTCGTAGGGAGTGATGTCCTTAACGAGCCTCGCCCCCTTCCTCCAGAGGCTTCTGCATGACGTTCAGCTCCGTCTCCTTGTCGAACACGTGAATCCGCTTCCAGTGCACATGAAATTCGGCCTCGTCGCCCACCGTCTTCTCCGTATCGGGCACGACCCGGGCCACGATCTGGCGGCCGAACAGCGTGGAGTACAGGAGCGTCTCCGATCCCATGAGCTCCGCAACCTCCACGGTGGCACGAATGCGCGAGAACCGTTTCGTGAGAGGATCGACCTGGCTTTCATGAAGGCTTTCGGGGCGAATGCCCGCAACGACCTCCTTCCCCAGGTATCCCCTTTCCCGCAGCACCCGCTCCCGTTCCTCCGAAAGCTGCAGGACGTTGCCGTCCGGAAGACGGAGCCGGCAGCGCCCCTCCTCCTCCACGACGACGCCGGGCAGAAAGTTCATCTGCGGGCTTCCGATGAAACCGGCCACGAACATGTTGACGGGATTGTCGTACAGTGCCTTGGGGCTGTCTATCTGCTGAATCTCCCCGTCGTTCATGATGACGATGCGCGTCCCCATCGTCATGGCCTCGGTCTGATCGTGGGTCACGTAGATGAAGGTCGTCTTCAGGCGCTTGTGGAGCTTGGCGATCTCCGCACGCATCTGGACCCTCAGCTTGGCGTCCAGGTTGGAGAGCGGCTCGTCCATGAGGAAGACCCGGGGCTCCCGGACGATGACCCTTCCCAGGGCCACGCGCTGGCGCTGTCCGCCCGAAAGGGCCTTGGGCTTCCGTTGGAGAAGTTCCTCGATCCCCAGGATCTCAGCGGCGGCCTTCACGCGCTTGGCGATAACATCGGTCGGCACTTTCCGAAGCTTCAGCCCGAACGCCATGTTGTCGTAAACGGTCATGTGCGGGTAAAGGGCGTAGTTCTGGAAGACCATGGCGATGTCCCTGTCCTTGGGAGACACGTCGTTCACCAGGACATCGTCGATGTAGAGCTCGCCCTCGCTGATATCCTCCAGCCCGGCGATCATGCGCAGGGTGGTGCTTTTGCCGCAGCCCGAGGGGCCGACCAGCACGATGAACTCCTTGTCGTCGATCGTCAGGTTGAAATCCTTGACGGCGACAAACCCTCCGGGATAGATCTTCCTGATCCTTCGCAGACGCAGGCCGGCCATGGCGCCCCCTAGTACGGAACCTTGCCCATGTAGCGGCGGGTCTTCAGGGGATGGTTCCTCCTCTCGGCCAAGGCGTCGCTGTAGCTGTTGAGCACGGCCAGAAGGATGAAGGGGCCGTAGATCCCCCGGCGGTCCGGCGCTATTCCGTCCAGCGGGTAGTTCTTCGTGTCGATGAGGTGGGCCCGCCGGGTATACTGCTCGGCAAACGCCACCACACGCTCGGTCAGGGGACGGGTCTCGTCCTCCCCCTGGAAGATCAGCAGGTTGGTGTCCTCCTGAAGGATCTCGAAGGCCCCATGGAAGAACTCCCCGGCGTGAACCGACTGCGCGGGGATCCACTGCATCTCCTGCAGGATGCACATGGCGTAGGAGTAGGCCTCCCCCCAGTTGATCCCGCTTCCCGTAACCATGAAGAAGGTCTGGTCGTGATTCTTCTCCGCGAACTCCCGAGCCTCGGGCTTGGCGAGTTCACGGATGCGTGCCAGCCCCTCCGGAAGAAGGCTCAATTCCTTCTGGAGCAGCTCGTAATCGACGCCGAAACCCAGCTTGTCGAGAAGGCAGAACACGATCTGATAGAGCATGATGAGCTTGGAGTCCGTAACTCCGGACGGCGCATCGTTGGCAAAGACGTAGTCCACGGCCTTGCCCAGAGGCGTGTCGGCCTTGCCGGCGAAGGCGATGGTCCGGGCTCCCTTCGCTCTGGCCATCTCCGCCGCAGCCACCGTCTCCTTCGTCGTCCCCGTGTAGGACGAGAGGATCACCAAAGACCTCTCCGTAAGGGCCTTGGGCTTCATGTTGAGGAACTCGCTGGCGTTGTACGGAACGGCGAGGATGGTCGTGTGGAGATTCATCAGGTATTGCAGCGGATACATCACCGCCAGGGATCCTCCGCACCCCACGAAGAAGACGCTGTCGATGGGCTTTTTCGTGAGCTCCCTCAATGCGGCTTCGATGTTGTCCTTCTCACGGATGCCCCTCATGAGCACCTCTTTGTATTCCTGCTGCGCGTTCATCGTTATCCCTTCACTCCTCCCGAGGTTATTCCCCGAATGAATTGTTTTTGAAAGATCAGAAAAAGAGCTACCATGGGCAGCATCGAGAGCGTCAGTCCCGCCATGAGGATCGTCCACTCCGTGCGAAGGCTGCTCTTGAGTCCCATCAGACCGATGGGGATGGTCTTCAGCTTGTCGCTTTCGATGAACACCAGGGCGAACATGAATTCATTCCAGCAGCTCATCGCGGTGAACAGGGCGGCGGTGACCAGGATGGGTTTGCTCATGGGAAGGATTATCCTGGAGAAGACCGTCCACGCGGAACACCCGTCGATATAGGCGGAATCCTCTATCTCCCGGGGCAGGGAGAGCATGTAGGCCCGGATCAGAAAGGTGGTGAAGGGGATCCGATAGGCCACATAGGGGATGATGAGGGCCCAATAGGTGTTGTAGAGCTTCAGCCTCTGCAGAAGTTTGAAGAGCGGGATCAGGCTGACCTGAGGGGACAGCATGAGGCCCCCGAGCACGAAGAGCAGGAGGATCCCCTGGCCTCTGAACTCGAAACGACTCAGGGCAAATGCGGCACAGGAACTGATGAACAGCGTCAGACAGACCGAGGTGCTCGTGACGATCAGACTGTTGAGAAAATACCGTCCCACGCCGCCGTTCCAAGCCGTCACGTAATTTTCCCAGAGGAATTTCTTGGGAAGGCCCCAGGTGTCCAGAAAAAGGCCCTGATTGTCCTTGAACCCGCTGAGGACCATCCATATCAGAGGAAGGACGATGAGCAGCGCGTAGAGGACGAGAATGCCCAAAACGAGAACGTGTCCGGGACTCCAACGGCGTTCTTGTCGCATCGCGGCGGCCTCCTAGCTTTCCTGTCTCTTCGAGACCAGCAGTTGAAAGAGCGTCATGGTGAAGGTTATGACAAAAATCGTCGTGGCCAGGGCCGAGGCCAGCCCCATCTCGTCGTTTCGGAACCCGGCACGGTAAAGGTAGGAGGCGAGCACCTCGGAACTGCGTCCGG
This sequence comes from Fretibacterium sp. OH1220_COT-178, assembly GCF_003860125.1. Lineage (NCBI taxonomy): Bacteria > Thermotogati > Synergistota > Synergistia > Synergistales > Aminobacteriaceae > Fretibacterium > Fretibacterium sp. OH1220_COT-178. The sequence continues at coordinate 25,604 of NZ_RQYL01000027.1, forward strand.
GGCCGCCGGCCGTCATGACGTAGACCTCGTCGAACACCTTGAAGCCCCCGATCAGGGTGATGATCGTGCACATCACCAGCGTGTCCTTGACCTGAGGAAGCGTCACATAGCGAAACTTCTGGAACGCGTTGACTCCGTCCATCTCCGCAGCCTCGTAGAGCTCCTGGGGGATCTTCTGGATGGCCACCAGGAAGAGGAGCATGATGTACCCCATGTACTGCCACTGAGAGGTCGCGATGATCGCGAAGATGGCGGTATTCTTCTCCCCGAGCCACGCCCGGCACAGGGCGTCCAGGCCGAGGCCGCGAAGTCCCTGGTTCAGAAGGCCGATGCTGGGATGGTAGACCAGCTGAAAGAGGAGCCCCACAACGGAGATGGAGATGACGGAGGGCAGGAAGTACACGGTGCGGAAAAAGGGCTGCATTCTGCGGAAGGCCCTCTCCTCCAGGACGGCCGCAAAGACCAGCCCAAATCCTACCTGGAAGACGATGGAGATGGCGGAGTACAGGACGTTGTTCCGGAGCGCCGTGTAGAAGACGGCGTCCTTGAAGAGCTTTCTGTAATATTCGAACCCGACGAACACCCTGTCGCTGGAGAAGGCCTTCCAGCGATAGAGGCTGAGGATGAAGCTCTCCACGATGGGATAGTAGACGAACAGCAACAACAACGCCAGTGCCGGCAGGAGGAAAAGAATCGCCAGTTTTTTATTGCCGTAGAGGTTCATGAGGCCGCTCTCCCTTCCCGGTCGATGGGTCCGCCGCCGCTCCAGGGCGGCGGACCGGACGTTTGTTTATTTCGCCTCGCTCCTGACCTCGGCCGCTGTGGCCTGAACGTCCTTCATGACCTCCTCGGGGCTCTTGTCCCCATTGAGGAGCTCCTGAAGATCGGGAAGGTAGACGTCGGAGATCTTGATGGCGATGTCGGTGTCCAGCCAAAGGGCCATCCCCTCGGCCTCGGTGACCGCCTTCAGGCCCCGGACCAGCATCTCCATGGAATTCCCCTCGTTGACAGCTCCGACGACAGGGCTGGGCCACCCCATGGCCTTGACCATCCGCTCGGAGTTCTCCCTGTTCGTCAGGAAACGCAGGAAGGCGACGGCCTCGTCGGGATGCTCGGTCCTGGCGGAGACCATGAATCCGTCCGGCGCCCCCGTCAGGAACTTCTGGTTCCCGGGAGCGCCCTCGATGGCCGGCATCGCGAAGAAGCCCCAGTTCCCCGCCATCTTTTCCTCGATGTCCGCGAACTCCTCGAGCTCGACGTACACCATCGCCACCCGGCCGCCGTAGAACATCTCGAGCGCCATGTTGTGTTCGGTGGAATTGGCGCCCATGTTGAAGTACCCCTTCTCCTGCAGCTCCCTGAAATATTCGAGGGCCTTCACGTAGCCCGGATCGTCGAACGCCCCGGACTCGGTGTAGTCCTTCTCGCGCACCTCCTGGGGCACGCACTTCTGATTGAGCCCCGTGAGGTAGTGACAGCCCGCCCAAGGATAGATATTGCCGAATCCGATGGGCGTAACCCCCGCCTTTTTCAGAGTCTCCAGCCCCGCGGTGAACTCCGTCCAGGTCGCAGGCTCCTTCAGGCCGTTATCGCCGAACATCTTCTTGTTGTAGACGAAGAATTTTCCGTTGATTCGGTACGGGATACCGTAGTTCCTGCCCTTCATGGTGAAGGGCTCCAGCCCGGCCATCATGAAGCCGTTCTTCCAGTCGGGGTCCTTGTCCAGATAAGGCGTCAGATCCAGGACGCTTCCGGTGCGGATGAAGTTCTTGGCAAACTCGCCGCTCCAGGAGAAGAAGACGTCGGGCTGCTGGTCCGTCCCCATCTGGATGCGCAGTTTGTCCTTGATGGGCTCGTCTCCGGCCGCCTCCACCTGAATGGTGACGTTCGGGTGTTCCTTCTCGAAGGCCTTGGCCATCTGCACAAAAAATTCGTTGTACTCCACCTTCGGCCACTTGTGCAGGAACTTGAGCGTCACGGGGTCTGCCGCCTCGGCGGCGGCACACAGGACGAACGCTGTCAGCACAAACAGGATCACACACAGGACGGAACGCGAGCGGAACAGTTTTTTCATCGTTGTTTTCCTCCTTCCCGATTTTGGTGTTGCCTCAGAACGGTTTGGGATATCCGAAAGCTCCGTAGTGGGAGCATGCGGCCGCTGCACAGCGGGCCGACTCTCCGAGGACGGCCTGCGGCTCTCCGCCGGAGACGATCCCTAGAATCAGCCGCGCGATGAAGGCATCCCCGGCACCCAGCGTGTCCACGACCTCGCAGGGAACGGCATCCTGCCGGTAGGTACGCCCCTCGAAACGAAGGACCGCCCCCCTCGAGCCCCGCGTGACCAGACACAAGGTCACCCCAAAGGACTCCGTCAGGAGAAAAAGCGCTTCGATATCGGAGTCGTTCATCTTCGACCCCGAGAAGAAAGCGTAGTCCACCGAGCCCGCGACCGCCCTCAGATACGCCGCGTCGCACTCGTTGGAGAAGTCGAAGGCAAGGATACGGCTGCTCGCCCGGAGCTCCTTCAGCTGCCCTTCGAGCCCGCTGTAGATGCTGGTATGGACGACATCGAATCCACGGATATAGTCGAGGTCCTCCCGGGACAAAACCAGTTTGCAGCTGGCGCCCTTCTCGCTGCCGACGAAGGTTCTGTCCCCATCCACAAGCGTCACTCTGGAATAGGAGTTGTTCTCGGGCAGGATCTTGGTCCGGGAGACGTCCAGTCCCTCCCGGACCAGCGCCTCCCGAAGCCATCTTCCGCCCCCATCGTCCCCGAGGGCGCCGATGTAGGCCGCGGCCTCCGCGCCATAGCGCAGGGCCAGGACAGGCACGTTGACGGCGTTGCCGCCAGGGTACATCAGCCCCTGATCGACGTACTTGTCCAGGACGTTGTCGCCGACACCGACGATCTTCATGACGGCCTAATACTCCGCGAGCCCGCCGTAGTAGCGCCGGGCATCGGGGTTGTGATCCTTGTAAAGGGAAAGGTAGTAGTAGAAAAACTCGAGCGGGACAAAGAGGATCAGGGGGTCCAGGGCAGGATGCAGCCCGCCCTCGAAACGGCGCACATCGAAGACGACGACGTCCTTGGTGCGCTGTTCCACGAAGCGCAGGCTCCTCTCCGTGATCGGCCGGAACGCGTCGTTGCCCAGCAGAAAGACGTAGGGCACCCCCTCCTCGACGACCTCCAGAGGCCCGTGCCTGAACTCCGAGGCGTTGAGGCTGCAGCCGTGAGTCCAGGTGAACTCCAGCATGGTGATGATCCCTTCCTTGTAGCCCAGCGGCAGCAGGTTTCCCGCCGATACGGTGTAGATCATCTTCCACTTCGAGGCCCTCTCGGCCAGGGCCTTCATCTCCTCCTCCACCTCGTTCACCAGACGCGCGAGGATGCCGGGAAGCCGATGCATGTCCTCCAGAATGGGCTCGAGCCCCTCGACTCCGGCCTCCTGCATGGCCCTCAGGGCAAAGTAATAGACGATAAGGAGGTGAACCTCCCAGATACAGTCGGCACGGTAGTCGATGAGGTACTCCGCGGCGTCCGCCAGAGGGTTCTCCGCGGTCTTGGTCACGGCGACGGTCATGGCTCCCTTTTTACGGGCATAGGCCAGGGATTCGCAGACCTCCTGAGTTTTTCCGGAATCGCTGACGCCGACGACGAGAGCGTCCGGCCCCAGGGCAAAGGGCGGCTCCGAGAGAAAATCCATGCCGCTGTAGGCCCCCGAACGCAGGGACGACCGCGCCTCCAGCAGCCGCACTCCGGTCTGGCAGGCGCAGAGCGGCGATCCGCAGGCCACGAAGTAGAGCTTTTTTATCCCCCGCCTGTTCATCTCCGGGATGATCTGCGCGTCCATCCGGGGGAACACGTCCTTCAGCACATGGGTCACCTCGTCCGCCATGTGCTCCGTCACCAGAAAATCCACGTCGCTTTTGTCCAGATTGAGCATGGTCCCATCCCTTTTGCACCGAAATTGTTTGGAGGCCGACGCCTGAAAATGTACAAACATAAAATTTTTTGGGGAGAAACCTATCGAAGCGCTCCAGCTGAGGACGGATCCGTTGCTCTCCACGCCCCGCATTAAACAAGTTCGAGTTTTTCCATACCAATTTACAGGCACAATATATCACGATTCAATATGTTGTCAATGTAACGGATACCTCCATTCCGCATATTTCCGTTTGAAGGAAGCCCGAGATATGGTAGCATTGCGCCACGAAGGAATTTGTACCTTCGTGACGCAACGCTTTACGGCGTCCGAAAGGAGGGAGCGACAATGCTCTTCAGTTTTCTGTTCAGGCTCCTGTACAAGACGGCGCTCTTTCTGGGGTTCCTGCTCGTCCTGCTGCTCGTGGGGCTTCGTCTGTTCTTCCCCTCGATGGTCTTTCATCCGACGGCCACGGTCCGGTCCACCCCGCAGGACCTTCAGCTCGAATACGAGGATGTCACCTTCCAATCCGACGGACTGGCTTTGCACGGATGGTACATCCCCGCATACCGGGCACGCGCCACGGTCCTCTTTCTGCACGGCAGCGGGGGCAACATCGGAAACCGCATGGGGCACATCCGCATCCTCCACGATCTGGGGCTCTCCGTGTTCATCTTCGATTACCGGGGCTACGGCCGGAGCGGCGGCACTGCCTCCGTCAAGGGGGTCGGCAAGGACGCGCGCGCGGCCTGGGACTGGCTGGTAAAGGAAAAGGGAACGTCGCCCAGCGATATCGTGCTCCTGGGCCGCTCCTTCGGCGGGGCGCTGGCCCTGGAGCTCACGCGCAGCGTGCAGCCCGGCGCCCTGATCCTGGAGTCGACCTTCGCCTCGCCGTTCGGTTTTATGCGCCTCGACTTCCTCACCCCCCTCATGCGGTTCGCCGTCGGCGACATCTGGAACCCCCTGGAGGCGGCCAAGCGCCTCACGGTGCCGACCCTGTGCATCCACAGCCCCGACGACGGAGTGGTCCCCTTCCGCGAGGGGCAGAAACTCTACAACGCCATCAGGGGCGAAAAGACCTTCGTGCAGATCCGCGGCGGCCACAACGAGGGATTCGCGCAGTCCCGGTCGACCTACACGGCCGCGCTCGAAAACTTTCTGACCGATCACTTCGGCCGTCACTGACGCCGAAGGATAATGCCCGGCGCTCCTCCTCAAAGGAGCCCGAGGACGAGCGCCGGGCGTTATAAGTGCAGCCCTTCCTCCGCCTTCGGGGCCCGCAAACCGAAGGCGCGTGGGGAATCGTGCCCTCCCGTCGCGAAGTCCGGGCCCGCCGTCGGCGATTCCTCTGACGAGGCCGGCCGTCTTTTCCCATCGAAAAAAATCCATACCTCATCGATGCAGCCCGACACCCTTGACCGTGGCGGCGCTCGTACACGGCGCACAGCCCCCCTTCGGCTTGCCTCCCCGCACGAGTTGCGATACAATGTCCATCGTTTATCATTTTAATTCGTTAATGTAAAGAAGGGGATGCGATGCAACCGCCCGCAGGCGTGCTGACCCGGGAGGAGAAGGCCGTTCTGGCGCTTCGGGAGCTTTACCGGAGCTACGGGTATCGGCGCTACCGGATCGACAAGTTCGAGCCCTACGACCTGTACCGGGACAATAAGGACTTTCTGGGCGAGGAGACGGCCATCACGTTTCCCGATTCGCGCGGGCGGCTGATGGCCCTGAAGCCGGACGTGACGATGAGCATCGTCAACGACTACCGGCCCGACGGCCGGGCCAGGAAATGGCACTACACCGAGAACGTCTTCCGCAGGGGGGGCGACGGCGAATTCCGCGAGATCCGCCAGATCGGGATCGAGTACCTGGGGGGCGGTCCGCTCTACCCTCAGGCCGAGGTGCTTCTGCTCGCGCTGAAGAGCCTGGCCGTCTTCTCGGACAAATTCATCCTTGCCGTCGGGCACCTGGGGCTCCTCAACAAGGCCCTGGGGGACGTGCCCCCCTCCGCCCTCCTTCTGGACTGCGTGCGCAGGAAGAACGCCCACGACCTCGCCCGTCTGGTCGGGGACGGGAACGCCGGAGTCCTGTCGAAGCTGCTGGACCTTCCGGCCGAGCTTCCCCGTGCCCTCGCGGCGCTCGACTCGGCACTCGCGGACCGGGACGCCGGCGGGGAGCTGGAGGAGCTCCGGACCCTCTGCGACGTGGTCGAACGCAACGGGCTGGGCCGACACCTGCGCCTGGATTTCTCCGTGCTGCATGGCCTGAACTACTACAACGGGATGTGCTTCCAGGGCTGCGTCGACGGGCTGGCGCGCCCGGTGCTGAACGGCGGGCGGTACGACGGGCTGCTCGAGAAGATGGGGAAGCCCTCGGTCGCCGTCGGTTTCGCCGTCTACCTCGCCGAGCTCGAGGCGCTGCTTCGGGACGGCCCGCAGGGCGTCGACGTGGCGCTGATCAACCGCTGTCCCGACCTCGCCGCAGTCCTCGACCGGGTGGAGGAATGGGTGCGGCAGGGCCGGAGCGTGCGCGTCTGCCGGGTCCGTGCGGAGGCCGACGGGGCCGCGTCGGTATGGCTCGTCGACGAATCGGGCGCTCTGAGGGAGGAGGACCGATGATCGGCCTGGCCCTTCCCAAGGGACGCCTGGTCGCCAGGGCCGTCGAGCTGCTCCAGAGGAGCGGCTGCGACTGCGGCGCGCTGCGGAACGGGTCGCGCCGGCTGGCCTTTACGATGGACGGCATCCGGGTGACGCTCGTCAAGCCCAGCGACGTCGCGGTCTACGTCGAGCACGGGGCGGCCGACATCGGCATCGTGGGGAAGGACGTCCTGCTGGAGGACGAGCCGGACGTCTTCGAGCTCATGGACCTGCGCTTCGGTGCCTGCCGGATGGTCGTCGCAGCCCCGGCGGGGTACGTCGACGACCCCTCGACGGTCCTGCGCGTCGCCAGCAAGTACCCGCGCACGGCGGCCGGGCATTTCGCCCGCAGGAACCGCGCGGCGGAGGTCATTCCCCTGCACGGGAGCATCGAGCTCGCGCCGCTGGTCGGGCTCAGCGACGTCATCGTCGACATCGTCGAGACCGGGACGACCCTTCGGGAGAACGGCCTGGAGGTCGTCGAGGAGATCGCCCCGCTCAGCGCCCGCCTGATCGCCAACCGGGCCCGCTACCATTTCGCGCGCGAGGCGATCGAGCGGCTCACGGCCCCCTGGCGAAGGGGAGCCGCATCCGGCCGTCCGAAGGAGGTCGAGGCATGAAACGCTTTCTAGACCCCAAACTGGCGGATCTCGTCCGTTATGCCCCCGGAGAACAGCCGCACGGCGGTCCCGTGGTCAAGCTGAACACCAACGAAAACCCCTTTCCGCCCTCGCCGTCCGTGCTGCGTGCGCTCTCCGGCGGAGAATCGGAGAAGCTGCACCTCTACCCGGACCCGGAGGCCGCGGGGCTGACCCGCGCGATCGCCGAGCGGTTCGGCGTCTCGGAGCGCCAGGTCGTCACCGGGAACGGGAGCGACGAGCTTCTGGCCTTCTGCTTCCACGGCCTCTGTCCCGAAGGAGCCGTCTTCGCCGACGTCACCTACGGATTCTACCCCGTTTTCTGCCGGATGTTCGGGGTGCCGTTCCGGGAGGTTCCGCTTCGCGGGGATTTCTCTCTGAACGTCGACGACTACCGAAACCACAGGGAGACGGTCTTCATCGCCAACCCCAACGCCCCCACGGGAATCGCGCTGACGCTCTCCGAGGTCCGGGCGCTTCTGGAGCAGGACCGGGACCGCCTTACCGTCGTGGACGAGGCCTACGTCGACTTCGGCGCGGACTCGGCGACGGCCCTGCTGGACGACTACGACAACCTGCTGGTCGTGCAGACCTTCTCGAAGTCGCGTCAGCTCGCGGGCATCCGTCTGGCCTTCGCCCTGGGCTCGGAGCCGCTCGCGCGGGATCTCGCGACCCTGAAGTTCGCCTTCAACCCCTACAGCGTCAACCGCCTGGCCCTCGCGGCCGGGGAGGCCGCCTTGCGGGACGAGGCGTACTTCGAGCGGACCCGCAGGGAGATCGTCAAGAACCGCGAAGCCCTGCAGGAGGGACTGAGGGCCCTCGGCGCAAAGACGCTCCCGTCCGAGGCCAACTTCGTCTTCATGCGGCCCCCCATGGACGCCGCGGCGCTGTACCGCGCTCTGCGGAACCGGGGGATCCTCGTGCGCCACTTCCCCGGCGGACGTACCGGGGACTGGCTCCGCGTCAGCGTGGGCACGGACGAGCAGATCGTGGCGCTCATCGGTGCCGTAAGGGACATCCTGAGGGAGACGGCCGATGCGGCGGGCTGAGGTGGAGCGGGTTACCGGGGAGACGTCGGTCCGGCTGACTCTGGACCTGGACGGGCGGGGACGACACGACGTCCTGACGGACTGCGGGTTCCTGGACCACATGATGGAGCTGCTGTGCTGCCACGGCCGCTTCGACCTGACCCTCCGGGCGACCGGGGACGTGCGGGTGGACTTCCACCATCTGGTCGAGGACGTGGGGATCGTGCTGGGTACGGCCCTGGACCGAGCGCTCGGAGACCGCAGGGGGATCCGGCGCTACGGGCAGCGATTTCTGCCGATGGACGAGGCCCTGGTCCTCGTGGCCCTGGACGTGAGCGGCCGGAGCTGTCTTTGCTTCGAGGTGCCGATGCCGCAGGCGCGGGTCGGCTCGTTCGACACGGAGCTCGTGCGCGAGTTCTTCGAGGGCCTCGTGCGCACGCTCGGCCTGACGCTGCACATACGGCTCCTCTCGGGGACCAACGCGCACCACGTCATCGAGGCGATCTTCAAGGGGTTCGGCCGGGCGCTCGCCGAGGCGGCAGGCCCCGAACCGGGCTTTGCGGGCGAGGTCCCATCCAGCAAGGGGGTTCTGTGACCGTGGCGGCGGCATCGGATGGGGGCGGCGAAACATGAGGATCTACCCGGCGATCGACCTGCTGGACGGCCGGGTCGTCCGGCTGGAACAGGGGGATTTCGGACGTAGGACCGACTACGCCGTCGAACCCTCCGAGGCGGCCCGGCGATTCCGCGACGCGGGGGCGAGCTGCCTGCACGTCGTGGACCTGGACGGGGCCCGCGGCGGTCGGGCTGCGAACCACCGGACGATCGAGGCGATCGTCCGCGAGACCGCCCTCTTCGTACAGGTCGGCGGAGGCATCCGCACCCTGGACCGGGTCCGGGCCTACCTGGACGCGGGGGCCGGCCGGGTGATCCTGGGTTCGGCGGCCGTATCCGACCCGGAGTTTCTGGACCGCTGCCTGGCGCTGTTCGGAGACCGGATCGCCGTCGGCGTCGACCTGCGAGACGGGCAGGTCATGACCCACGGCTGGGAACGGGGCACCGGGATCGACGGGCTGGCGTTCTGCCGGGATCTCGCGGCCCGCGGCGTCGCGACCGTCGTTGCGACCGACATCGCCAGAGACGGCAGATTGGAGGGGACCAACCTGGAGCTGTACGAACGGCTGCAGGACGTCGGGATCCCCGGCGTCATCGCCTCGGGCGGCATCACGACCCTGGACGAGCTCCTGGCGCTGCGCGGCCTGGGGGTCTCCGGAGCCGTCGTCGGAAAGGCGCTCTATGCGGGCCGGCTCCGGCTCGACACTCTTATCCGGGAAGCGGAGGAACGATCATGACCACAAAACGCATCATCCCCTGTCTCGACGTGAAGGACGGGCGGGTCGTCAAGGGCGTGCGCTTCGAGGGGCTGCGCGACGTGGAGGACCCCGTCGTCCTGGCCCGGTACTACAACGACAGCCAGGCGGACGAGCTGGTGTTCTACGACATCGCCGCCAGCACGGAGGGGCGCCCGATCTTCGCCGATCTCCTGCGCCGGGTCGCGGAGGCCGTCCGCATCCCGCTCATGGCGGGCGGCGGCATCGCGGACCTGGAGGACTTCGGCCGGGCTCTGGACTGCGGCGCCAGCAAGGTGAGCGTGAACTCCGGGGCGCTCCGGGACCCGGAGCTCGTCCGGCGTGCGGCCGAGAGGTACGGCAGCCGGTGCGTGGTGCTGTCGATGGACGTCAGACGGACGGAGCACGGGTACCGAGTCTTCTCCGGCGGCGGACGGACCGATACGGGGCGGGACGCCCTGGATTGGGCCCGCCTGGGCGAGGCGCTGGGGGCCGGGGAGATCGTCCTGAACAGCATCGACGCCGACGGCGTCCGAAGCGGCTTCGACCTGCCGATGCTCGAGGCCGTGGGCGGCGCCGTCGGCATACCGATCGTCGCCTCCGGGGGCGCCGGGACGATGCAGGACTTCGCCGAGGCGCTCCGGATTCCGGGCGTGGCGGCGGGGCTCTCCGCAGGCGCCTTCCACTCCCGCACCGTCCTCATCCCCGAGCTGAAGCGGTACCTGCGGGAGCAGGGGATCCCGGTCCTGCTCCCGGGGGAAGCGGCCTCGCAATGAACGTCGGCGCGAGGATCGACGTCGGCGCGCTGAAGTTCGACGAGCGCGGCCTGATCCCGGCGATCGTCCAGGACCACCGCAGCCGCAGAGTGCTCACCCTGGCCTACATGAGCCGCGAGAGCCTGGAGATCACCCTGAGGGAGGGCCGCACCTGCTTCCATTCGCGCAGCCGCGGGACGCTCTGGCGCAAGGGCGAGACCAGCGGCAACATCCAGCGCGTGGTCTCCATCCGCCCCGACTGCGACGGGGACGCACTGCTGGTGGAGGTCCTGAAGGAGGGCCCGGCCTGCCATCGGGGGACCGACTCCTGTTTCGACGGGGACACGCCCCCCGGGGCCCCGCACCTCTCGGTCGACGCGCTCTACCGGCTGCTCCGGGACCGGAACGTCAGCCGGCCGGAGGGCAGCTACACCACCTATCTGTTCGAGAAGGGGCTGGAGAAGATCCTGAAGAAGTGCGGGGAGGAGGCGACGGAGGTCGTCATCGCCGCCATGAAGGGGTCGAGGGAGGAGACGGTCTACGAGCTGGCGGACCTCTGCTACCACGCCCTCGTGCTGATGGTGCACTGCGGCGTGACGCCGGACGACGTTCGAAGCGAGCTGGCCTCCCGCCATGTGGTCGACCGCAAGGTGAAGCAGGAGCCGCTTCGGTGATCCGCTCGACCCTCCACAACCACACGACGCTCTGCGACGGCCGCAGCACGCCGGAGGCGATGGTCCGGGCGGCCGTAGCGGCGGGGTTCTCGGACCTGGGCTTCAGCGCCCACTCCCCCGCCCCCTTCGACGCGGGCTCCCTGCGTTCGGAGGCGGCGTACCGCGAAACGCTCCTCGCCCTGCGGCAAAAGTACGCCGGCGTCATCCGCATCGCCATCGGCATGGAGCAGGACTTCCTGGCTCCGGTGGCCCGCCGTGCGGATTACGACTTCCTGATCGGATCCGTACATTTCTTGAGGGTGGACGGAGCCCATCACGCGGTGGATTGGGACAAGGAACGCTTCGGCGCGCTTCTTCAGGCGGTCGGCGGCCCCCTGGCGGCCGTCCGGGCCTACTACGCAAGCGTCGTCGACATGGTGCGGACCCAGCGCCCGGACGTGGTCGGGCACTTCGACCTGATCGTCAAGTTCAACGCGGAGGGGCGTTTCTTCGAGGAGGACGCGGCGTACCGGAGGATCGCCCTGGAGGCGCTCGACGCGGTGATCGAGAGCGGGTGCGTTCCGGAACTGAACGCCAGCGGGTTCCGCTGGCGCGGTCGGCCGAACCCGGACGGCTTCCTGCTGCGCCGGCTTCGGGAGAAGAACCGCCTCCTCACGCTTCAGGCGGACTGCCACGACGCAGGGGACCTTCTGCGCTTCCTGCCGGAGGGGGCGGAGGCCCTGCGACAGGCCGGCTTCCGTTCCGCGCTTCAGTGGATCGGCGGCGCCTGGCAGGAGGTCGGGCTTTAGGCCGGAGCCGCTCGCGGCGGAGATTGCGGATTCAGGGCCTCCAAGGCATACCCCTCCGGATTTCCCAGTCCAGAGGACGTCACAATCTTTCTCCCGACTCACTCAAGTTCCAGACAAGTCTCCTTTTTTCTTATCCTCTCCGCCTTTTTTCTTCCAACTCAGCCAAGCGGTATGCGCGAAATGCCCCACACTCTTCGAGTCCATAAAAAAGATACTCTATCGCTCCCAATCCAGCTATTACCAAATAAAGAGACATAAAATCAGGCAGTTGCCTTAATAAAATCTTTTGGTTTGTAAAAAAGGAAAGGGGTATTAACATCAGCACTGTTAAAATGTGATTAGGCGAATCAAGAGTACCGAAACTTCTGGCATATGTCCCTTCTCGAACTCGGTAACCTATAAGGCACATAGTCAAATAAGCGACAATAGCGCAAAAAAAGATCAAGAAACGTTGTGGAGCAGGGACAAGACAGCAGAGCAAGATAAACCACAGCCCACTCAAATAGACCAGAAGCGCAAGCCGATCATCCCGCCGCTTACTCCAAATCCAATACGCCAACACAGGCATACCCAAAAGACAAAACCCACAGGTCAAAAACCAACCAAACAGGATATTATCGAGATATCCTGCCCCGAAGAAGATGGCGAAACAGAGCCAGACATGGATAAAGACCATGATGGCCAAAGTATGCCGGATACGTTGCGCCACAGAATAATAAAAGCGCCAGCGTTTGAAGTAGATAACGAGAGCTACCACCATTCCCACCCATAGAAAGTTGGGAGCGTTAGGAAAGGAAGCGACAAAAAACCACAGACTCAATAAGTAAAAGCCGATCCCCAATGTAATATCGACATAGTGGTGAAAATTAAACCTATTAGTCTTGAATTTTTGTTTCCCTTCATCCGCCTCAACTTCCTCCAGCATATCCCCGTACTTCTCCCGAATTCTGCGCTCGTCCTCTTCCGTCGTATGGCCCATTCGGCCCCTCCCTCGATGAGCGCCTTAGCCTTGCCAAGCGTTGGTAGCCAACAACAAAACAACGTGAAACAACGGACCTCGATCTTTAAGGTCGGTCGCTTCGCGCGCGTTCGCAGGAATTTGTCGTTGACTCAGGTCTGCGCGGCCAGAGCGGCGTTCCCGAATGCTGTTCTACGAGTTCCGGTCTATTCCGTTCGTGTCGGGGAAATGGCACTGCCGTCGTCATTCAAGCACAAAGATACACGAGTGTAAAGGGTGCTCGATCTTCCCCGCCGCGGGCAGCCGGACACCAAGGAAGTCCCCTTCGACGACCTAATGGCCCCCGAAACACTCCAGCATTGCCCGGCAGATCAGCTCCACCTTTCATCCTCCTTCGCCACGGGCCTCAAAGGCCCCGTCCCAACCTCTCCCCTACAACCCCATTCCATCAACATTCATTGACTCCGGTGAGAATATTTGATATTTTTTCGTCGGCATTCCTTTTCATTTCATTTCAAAATCGATCATGGACCATTCCACTTTCACCACTTTTGCAAGGGCGGCGGGCTTCGGTTTTCGTGGGGGCGGAGCGTGAGCGGGGGCCACAACGGACAGCATCCAAAACGGAAGTCGGGGCATTGAAGCGAAAAATACCACTTTCACCCGGACAGGGGGCAATACGATGGACGAGGCGGTGCTGGAACCGATGCGGGAGGGTACTTTAGATCCAATAACGGAATGCCGGGATCGGATCGGGAAGCTGCTGAAGATCTATTCCGCGGTAATCTTGCTGCTGGTCGTGACGGGCGGGGGGAATCTTTTCTTTGTTTTTGTCGGGGGAGACGGAGCGGGCCTGATCGGAAGGATTCTCTACGCCTCACTGCCCTTGTTGATGTGGCTTTACAGCCAAAAAGCCTATTCGACAGGCCATATCTTGGTGATTTATGCTTTTCTGGAGGTCGTTCAGGTCGCACTTCTTTTGGTGCTCATGGTGATCGGTGCACCTTTCCTGTCGGACAGCCCTCGACACAGTGCCGGCCTGATCAGCCTCGTCCTGCTCGCTTCTCTTTTCGGCGCGGCCTTGGTACTGGTGTTGCTGGTATTGTTCTTCAGGGCCGCGCTCAGGATGGTGCGGCTGCAACAGATTGTGGAAACGATAAACGAAGAAAAAGGCATCGCGTCCAAGGAGGACCCGTGGTTCGTCCAGACGGGGATCGTCTTTCTGATGCTGCTGTGCTACTTTGCGCCCGGCATAGATTTCAGCTGGTCGAGCATCGTCAGGGTGTTTGACCATTACTCCGCCCCCGCCGTAAAGGTATACGACGTGGGGTCGCGTATTGCGTACATGGCAGGCTCTCCGGACGGAGAACTGCTGGCGTTGGGTACGGCAAAGGGGCTTTACGTGTGGGATACGACGAGCCGTGAGTGCGTCTGGAGCGACGACTGCCTTGCGGTGCAGCGGGTGCGTTTCAGCCCCAGCGGCCGTTATCTGGCTGCGGCGGGCCGGGGCCGTCCGGAAGGGGCCAGCGACCTGGTGGTGTACGAGGTGGAGGGCTTCAGGCGGCTTTCCGGGTTCAACTGGCCGGAGCACGAGGAACATAAGGAGAAGGTGTTCCACGACCTGGCATTCCGCCCGGACGAGGAGACGCTGCTGGTGCTGTGGCACCGGAGCTGGATTTGGAATCGAAAAGGAGGTTGGAGCACTAGTAAGGAGGCTAAAACGGTCAAAGCAAGGGAGAAAAGCCTGGGGCACGAAACGAATCTGGCCGATCTGCTCTGCACGGAAGTGGCTGTGGCTGGAGGAGAGATAGGGCTTCCGAGAACGATACGGCAAGGGCTTTCCGTTTCTTTTGAACTGAGCCCTGAGGGCAGTGCGTATTTTTCCTCCGATGCTTCTCGTTTCGTTTATCCGACAGATAACGCCCAAACCATATCGGTGTGTAAGTGGGTGCACAGCGTAGATACGAAAACGTGGGAAGAGCGGATGTTTCAGCTTGATGGATACCGTTTGGACAGCTATTGGGGAGTCCGTTACTACGGGTGGAAGCTGAATGCGGAGGGCACCAAAGCGTATCTTCTCGGAGAGAAAAAAGAGAAGGGAAAAGATGTCGGCGTTTTGCTTGAGTTGGACTTGGGGACAGGGCTAAAGCGGGAGTTCGCCGGCAAAGGGGGGCGTCTGCTCCTGTCGTCGGACGAGAAAACAATTGTGATGCTGGCTGGTGATAATCAGTCGCAAAGGATAATGATAGTCGCTTTGAATTTTTTGGATCGGAAGACGCAGGCAGAGGTGCAGGTTCTCAGGAAGTTCGACAAAGACGATCGAGGGTCCCCTAGACGTTTTGTGTGGCTGAAGACGGAACTGTTTGCCGTTGCAATGGACGATCAAAGGGGCACTTTGGCCTTTATCGATCTTGAGAGGGAGGCTAAGTGATGGGTGCTTGGAACGACAGGCTTTTGATGCTTGAGCTGATCAAGCAGTCATATTACATTACACCCCGGGGTCTGCAAGGGGTTAAAAAAGACGGTTTTTTCAGATATGACGAAACGCCTCATCCCCTTGGGCAATGGAGCTGGCTGTTGAAGAGGAATCCGGGGCCTTATGACAGAATTTGCGACCCCATGGGCGATCCCTATCCCGACAAGCCGGATTCCACAGTGCGGTCTTAGCTTGACACGCTTGAAATTAAGCCAGCGGAGAAGGTCATGAAATAAAGAAGACCATACAAGGAACAGGGAGGCGCTGCGATGGACGAGACGATATTGGAACCGACGGGAGGAAACGCATCGGAAGCCAAGCGGGAGGAGCCGGAGAGGAATTTGGAAGCGCCGCAGGCAATGTTGTTCTGGCGCCGTTTCTTTGCGCGGGTGGTCGATGCCGTTATTGTATTTTTTAGGTTCCTCGTTATTCTGTGTGGGTAAGGAACTATTCAGTCAAATTCAAATGTCCTGCGACGAGGTAAATCATATCGATGAAGGTCTGTTTGTTTCGAT